>JAIPEK010000015.1 GCA_021737205.1 Desulfarculaceae bacterium | reverse complement strand
CCAGACTGCAGCGTCCGGTAGCCGAGATCTTCAAAATAGGCTGCCAGGCTTTCTCTTACATAGATGTCGTCGTCAATGACCAGTATGGTTTCGTTTTTCATGATGTCTTCCTGAAGTGCCTGTTTACCTGGTATCATAGGGAACCGGGTAAAAAAAGTCAATATGAATCCCTGTGAAAAATCTGGTTGACTTTATGCTTTTGCTCCCACTATATTGATACCTTAAATTCGAACTTGTTATTTCAGGGGGAGGATATGGAAATTGAAAAAATCGATCACTTAGGGATTGCAGTAAACAGCATCGAACAGGGAAAAAACTTCTGGACCGATGTGCTCGGGCTTGAATTCGATGGAACCGAAACTGTGGAGGAACAGAAAGTGACCACCGCGTTTTTTCCGGTCGGAGAAAGCGAGGTCGAGCTGCTGGAATCCACCACCCCTGACGGCCCGGTGGCCAAATACATAGAAAAGAAGGGCCAGGGAATGCAGCACATCGCTTTTCGAGTCAAAGATATAGATGCCGCTCTTAAAGAACTCAAGGAGAAAGAGATCGCCCTGATTGACGAGACGCCCCGCAAAGGTGCGGGCGGCGCTAAAATCGCATTTCTTCATCCGAAATCAACCGCGGGAGTGCTGGTGGAACTGTGCCAGAGAGATGACTGAAACCCACAACAAAGGGGGATGAAAATGGCTGACAAACCGGACTTCAAAGACTGGGAGAAAATGGCTGAAAAGGAGCTCAGGGGCAAGCCCATCGACTCGCTGAACAAAATGACACCCGAAGGCATTGAAACCAAGCCGCTGTACACGGAAGAAGACCTCGAGAAAGTGGAGTTCATGGGATCGCTGCCGGGGTTCGACCCCTTTGTCCGGGGACCCAGGGCCACCATGTACACGGGCAGGCCCTGGACGATCCGCCAGTATGCGGGCTTTTCCACGGCAAAGGAATCCAACGAATTCTACAAGAAAAACCTGGCCGCCGGCCAGAAAGGCCTTTCCGTGGCATTCGACCTGCCCACCCACCGGGGATATGATTCGGATCACCCAAGGGTTTCCGGTGATGTGGGAAAAGCCGGAGTAGCGGTGGACTCGGTGGAGGACATGAAGATCCTGTTCGACGAAATTCCCCTGGACAAGATGTCGGTCTCCATGACCATGAACGGGGCGGTCCTGCCGATCCTGGCCGGGTACATCGTGGCGGCGGAAGAGCAGGGCGTGGCCCATGAAGACCTGAGGGGCACCATCCAGAACGATATCCTCAAGGAGTATTTAACGAGAAATACGTATATTTATCCGCCCGAACCCTCCATGCGGATCATTTCCGATATCATCGCCTGGTGTTCGGGAAACATGCCCAAGTTCAACACGATCAGCATCAGCGGATATCACATGATGGAAGCAGGGGCCGATTCCGTGCTCCAGACGGCATTCACCCTGGCAGACGGTCTCGAGTACGTCAAGGCGGCCCTGGATGCGGGGATGGACATCGATTCGTTCGCCCCGAGGCTGTCGTTCTTTTTCGGCATCGGCATGAATTTTTTCATGGACATCGCCATGCTGCGGGCGGCCCGATTCCTGTGGTCCGAACTCATGGGCCGGTTCAACCCTAAGGATCCCAAATCGAAGATGCTCCGGACCCATGTGCAGACATCCGGGTGGAGCCTGACCCAGCAGGATCCGTACAACAATATCGTGAGGACCACGCTTGAATGCATGTCAGCCGTGCTCGGCGGCACACAGTCGCTTCACACCAACAGTTTCGACGAGGCTGTGGGCCTTCCCACGGAGCTTTCAGCACGGGTTTCCCGGAATACCCAGATCATTGTCCAGGAAGAATCCAGGGTCTGTGACGTGGTGGATCCGCTCGGGGGATCGTACTACGTGGAGTCGCTGACCCAGAATATTGTGGAAAAGGTAAGAGAAATCATCTCCGAAATCGAGGAGCTCGGCGGCATGGCCAAGGCCATCGAGTCGGGCATGCCCAAGATGCGCATCGAGGAGGTGGCGGCAAGGCGCCAGGCCCGGATCGACCAGGGACGGGACGTGATCGTCGGGGTCAACAAATACCAGGTGGAGGACGAGGAGGAGATTGAAGTCCGCGAAGTCCCGGACGAGGTCCGCCGGGAACAAGTGGACAGACTCAAACAGATCCGCCGGGACCGGGACGATGCCGAGACGGAGAAAGCCCTGGCTGATATCACAAAAGCTGCAGAAAACGGGGAAAACCTGCTGGCGGCCTGCCTGCCCGCCGTCCGGGCCCGGGCCACGGTGGGAGAGATCACCGATGCCATGGAAAAGGCGTTCGGCCGGTTTGTGGCCACCACCCAGTGCATATCCGGGGTGTATGCATCCGAAACAGCCGACAAGGGAGTTCTGGATACGTTGAGGGAACGGACCCGGCAGTTTGAAGAGAAAAACGGCAGGCGGCCGAGGATTCTGCTGGCCAAGATGGGCCAGGACGGGCATGACCGTGGGGTCAAGGTGATCGCCACTGCGTATGCGGACTTCGGCTTTGATGTGGACTTGAGCCCCATGTTCCAGACCCCGGCTGAGGTGGCTCGGATGGCCATTGAAAACGACGTTCACGTGGTGGGTGTATCCAGCCTCGCCGCAGGACACAAAACCCTGGTGCCGTCCCTTGTGGACGCCCTTGCCAAAGAGGGTGCCTCGGACATCAAGATCGTGGTGGGCGGTATCGTACCGCCGGGAGACTATGAATTTCTACGCAAGGCAGGGGCCGATGATATCTTCGGACCCGGCTTTTCCGTCACCGAGTCCGCCAACCGAACCCTGAATCTGATAGAAGCGTAGTTGATGCAGGAACAGGATCTGGAATTTTACGCGGAAGGCATTTTCAGCGGCAACCGCAGGGTGATCGCCAAAGCCATCACCCTGGTGGAAAGCACGCTTCCCTCGGACCGTAGGCTGGCATCACGGATCATCGAGCGCGTCATCCCGTATTCCGGCAAAAGCGTTAGATTCGGGATCACCGGTGTGCCGGGAGTGGGCAAGAGTACTTTCATCGAGAACCTGGGTCTTTATCTTGCCGGCAAAGATCACAGGGTGGCGGTGCTTGCGGTGGATCCCACCAGCCGCAGAAGCGGCGGCAGTATCCTCGGGGACAAAACCCGGATGGAGCAGCTTGCCGCCCACGAAAATACGTTCATCCGGCCCTCTCCGGCCGGGGATACCCTGGGCGGCGTGGCCGCCAAAACCAGGGAGATCATGCTGATCTGCGAGGCTGCGGGCTATGACGTGGTCATGGTGGAAACCGTGGGCGTGGGCCAGAGTGAAACCCGGGTATCCACCATGGTGGACTTTTTTCTGGCCCTTCTCATCGCCGGGGCGGGTGACGAACTCCAGGGCATCAAGCGGGGCATCCTCGAGGTGGCGGACGCCGTGGCCATCAACAAGGCGGACGGGGACAACCTGGAGCGGGCCGAGCGGGCCCGCAAGGAGTATGAAACCGCGCTCCACCTGGTGATGCCCTCCTCCCGGTCCTGGACCCCGCCGGTGCTCACCTGCAGCTCGGTGACCGAAGGCGGCACGGCAAACGTCTGGCATACCGTGGAGGAACACCGGCGGATCATGGAGGACACCGAAGAGTTCGGGCAAAGGCGCCGTCAGCAGGCCCTGGACTGGATGTGGACCATGGTGGAGGACGGGCTCAAGCAGAGGCTGTATGAAAACGAGACGGTAAAACGGAAAATCCCGAAGATTTCCGAGAAGGTGGAAAAGGAGTTGATATCTCCTTCTGCTGCGGCGGAAGAGATTTTGTCATATATATGAAATAAAAATGAAGGATTTTTTATGAAAATACATGAATACCAGGCAAAGGAACTCTTTAAAGAGTACGGCGTTCCGGTCCCCCAAGGAGCCGCGGCCTTTTCCGAGGAAGAGGCGGTTACGACCGCTCAAAGCCTGGGCGGCTGGCCGGTGGTGGTCAAGGCCCAGATCCATGCCGGCGGCAGGGGAAAGGGCGGCGGCGTCAAACTCGCATCGGGCGAAGACGAGGTCAAGTCCCTTGCCGCGCAAATGTTCGGCATGAACCTGGTGACCCACCAGACCGGCCCCGAAGGCAAGGAGGTGAAAAAACTCCTTATCGAAGCGGGCCAGAACATTGAAAAGGAATTGTACCTCAGTCTCCTGGTGGACAGGGAGACCGCCTGCGTCGTGATCATGGCAAGCCGGGCCGGCGGCATGGACATCGAGGAAGTGGCCGAGAAAACCCCGGAAGAGATCATCCGGGTGTACGTGAATCCCCTGATGGGGATCTCTCCTTACCAGCTGAGGGAGGCGGCGTTCGGGCTGGGACTTCCGTCGGCTGCCATGAAACCGTTCATGAAGCTGCTCAACAATCTGTATGACTTTTTCGTGAAAAACGACTGTTCTCTTGTGGAGATCAACCCGTTGATCCTCACGTCCGAGCACGAAGTGCTGGCCCTGGACGCAAAGGTGGATTTCGATTCCAACGCCATGTTCCGGCACAAGGAGCTTGCCGAACTTCGGGACCTTGACGAGGAGAATCCCCTTGAAGTGGCCGCATCCAAGTACAATCTCAACTACATCAATCTCGACGGCAACGTGGGCAATATCGTGAACGGGGCCGGTCTTGCCATGGCCACCATGGATATCATCAAGAACGCCGGGGCAGAGCCGGCCAACTTCATGGACGTGGGCGGCGGAGCAACCGCCGAGATGGTGGAGAACGCATTCCGGATCATCCTGTCTGATGATAAGGTCAAGGCGGTCCTGATCAACATTTTCGGCGGAATTCTGAGGTGCGACATATTTGCAAACGGCGTGGTCGAGGCGGCCAAGAGCACCGGTCTTGATATCCCGGTGGTGGTCCGCATGGAAGGCACCAACGTGGAAGAGGGAAAAAAGATCCTGGCCGAATCCGGCCTGAAGCTGACCAGTGCCGACGATCTCACCGACGCTGCCGAAAAGATCGCTGCAGCGGTAAACTAAAGGAGATATCCGTTTTGAGTATATACGTGAACAAAGATACAAAAGTGGTTGTGCAGGGAATCACCGGCAACGAAGGAAAGTTCCACGCCCGTCAGTGCATCGGGTACGGCACCCGGGTGGTGGCCGGGGTGACGCCGGGAAAAGGCGGACAGAAAATGGATGAGGTCCCGGTGTTCAACACGGTCGGCGAGGCCGTGAAAGAGACAGGGGCCAACGCAAGCCTGATTTTCGTGCCGCCCCCGTTCGGCGCGGACGCGGTCATGGAAGCGGCGGACGCAGGGATTTCCGTGATCGTTGCGGTCACCGAGGGAATCCCCATCCTGGATATGATCAAGGTAAAACATTTTCTTGAAACAAAAAACTGTCGGCTCATCGGGCCCAACTGTCCCGGGATCATCACCCCGGACGAGGCAAAAGTGGGCATCATGCCCGGCAATATCCATAAAAAGGGGAATGTGGGCGTGGTCTCCAGATCCGGGACCCTCACCTATGAAGTGGTGGATCAGCTCACCAAAAAAGGCCTGGGCCAGTCCACCTGCATCGGCATCGGCGGCGATCCGGTGAACGGAACCTCGTTTATCGATACCCTTGAGGCCTTCCAGGCCGATCCGGAAACCGAGGCCATCGTCATGGTGGGAGAGATCGGCGGGAACGCCGAGGAAAAGGCGGCCGAATTCATCAAGGAGAACGTCACGAAACCCGTGGTGGGCTTTGTTTCCGGCCTGACCGCCCCGCCGGGCAGACGAATGGGCCATGCCGGCGCCATCATCAGCGGCAGCAGCGGCACCGGAGCTGCCAAAGTCGAAGCGTTCCGGAAAAACGGCATTCATGTGTGTGAAAATTTGGGAAAAATCGGAGAAATTTGCCTTGAGGCATTCTAATTTGCTGCAGAAAGGCTTTGTAAACGTCAAGGAGGATAGATGGAAAATCTGGTGACAGAAACCGGCATAAAAAAGAGCAGGGTCCCGGCATGGCTGGATCTCGCCCAGAGCGGAACCGGCCTTGTGCTGGGAATTTTCATGTGGGTGCACATGATCCTGGTGGCGAGCGTCCTTTTAGGAGTCGGCTCGTTCAATTTCGTGGCAAAAGTGATGGAGCTTGCATTTCTCTCCCCGTCCGGCCGCGGGTACCCCATAGCGGTGGTATTCGCCGTAATGGGAGTGTACACGCTGTTCATCGTTCACGCGGCACTGGGGATGCGCAAATTCCCCATCAACTACAGGCAGCACAAAATGATCCGCAATCAGATGAAGATGATGAACCATTCAGACACAAACCTCTGGTATTACCAGGCGGTCACCGGCTTTGTCATGTTTTTCGCCGGTTCGGTTCACCTTTTCATTATGCTGACCCATCCGCACATCGATCCGTATATTTCCGCGGACCGGGTGTTTTCATCCACCATGTGGCCGCTGTACCTTGTACTTCTCGGGTGCGTGGAACTGCACGCGGCCATCGGGCTGTACCGGCTGTGCATGAAGTGGGGCTGGTTCATCGGCAAGGATGCCCGCAAATCAAGGGAAAAGCTGCAGAAGTTCAAAAAGCGGGCCACCGTGTTTTTCCTGACACTGGGCGTGTTGTCCCTTCTGGTCTTCATGATCATCGGGTTCAGGCACAGGGACAAGGTCGGCGAACACTACTCAACGCAGCGGACAACCATTGAACAGACAATTATTACGGGGTGATGGATGAAAATCATATATACGGATTCACTGGTCATCGGCGGCGGTCTTGCCGGACTGCGGGTGGCCATCGCATCGAAACAGAGAGGATATGACACCATTGTGCTGTCCCAGATTCCGGCCAAGCGGTCCCATTCGGCCGCGGCCCAGGGCGGTATGCAGGCAAGTCTCGGCGCCTGCATCAAGGGAGAAGGCGACAACGAAGATGTCCATTTTGCAGATACGGTAAAGGGCAGCGACTGGGGATGTGACCAGGATGTGGCCCGGATGTTCGTTAATACGGCCCCCAAGGCCATCCGGCAGCTCTGCGCCTGGGGCGTGCCCTGGAGCCGTGTGAGAAAGGGCGACCGCCAGGTGATCATCAACGGGGAAAAGGTCACGATCACGGAAAAGAACGAGGCCCACGGCCTGATTTCCTCCCGGGACTTCGGCGGCACCAAGAAGTGGAGAACCTGCTATACATCGGACGGCACCGGTCACACCATGCTGTACGCCATGGACAACAAGGCCATCCAATTGGACATCCCGGTGCACGAGAGAAAGGAAGCCATTGCCCTGATCCAGGAGGAGGGTGTCTGCTACGGCGCCATTGTCCGGGATCTGGTCACAGGCGATCTGATCGCGTACATGGCCAAGGCCACCACCATCGCCACGGGCGGGTACGGAAGATTGTATGCGGTAAGTACCAACGCGGTCATCTCCGAGGGCATCGGCGCGGCCATCGCGCTCGAGACCGGTGTGGCGCCGCTTGGCAACATGGAGGCGGTCCAGTTTCATCCCACTGCCATCGTGCCGGTGGGAATTCTGACCACCGAAGGGTGCAGGGGAGACGGCGGACTTCTCCTGGACAAGGACGGCCACCGGTTCATGCCCGAGTACGAGCCGGAGAAAAAGGAGCTTGCCTCGAGAGACGTGGTCTCAAGACGCATGACAGAACACATGAGAAAAGGCAAAGGGGTTTCTTCTCCGTACGGGGATCACCTGTGGCTGGACATTACGCTCCTGGGCCGTGAACACATCGAAAAGAACCTGCGGGAAGTAAAAGAGATCTGTGACTACTTTCTCGGGATCGATGCGGCCGAAGAGTACATACCGGTCCGGCCCACCCAGCACTACTCAATGGGCGGTATCCGCACCAAGCACACCGGCGAGTCCACCGAACTTGCCGGTCTCTTCTCCGCGGGCGAGGCCGCCTGCTGGGACATGCACGGGTTCAACCGGCTCGGCGGCAACAGCGTGGCAGAGACGGTGGTGGCCGGCATGATCGTGGGAGAGTACGTGGCCGACTACTGCAAAGAAAACTGCCTCAACGTTTCCACCAAAACCGTGGATCGGGCCATGAAAAAGCAGGAGAACATGATCGCGGATCTCATCAACCGGGATGCCGGGGAAAACCCGTTCGAGTTGAAAAAGGAAATGCAGCAGATCATGATGGACAAGGTGGGCATTTTCAGAAACGGCGACGATCTTACAAAGGCCGTGGACGAACTCAAGGTGCTTAACCGGCGGGCGAAAAACATTGCGCTTCGAAACCGGATCAGCTCTTCCAACCCGGAACTGGTGGAGGCCATCCGGGTGCCCAAGATGATCAAGCTGGCCCAGTGTGTGGCCTACGGAGCGCAGCTTAGGACCGAAAGCCGCGGCGCCCATGCAAGGGAAGATTATCCGGAGAGAAACGACAGGGACTGGCTGAACCGGACCCTTGCCACCTGGAAAGAGGAGGATGCGGACCTTCCCGAGATGAATTACGAGCCGCTTGACGTGATGAAAATGGAGATGCCGCCGGCATCCAGGGGATACGGGGTGGACAATATTGTTCCCCACCCGGACACGGAAAAGCGGGTCGAGGAAATCGAAACCGTGAAACAGGAGAACCCGGATGCGGACCGGTTCGAGATACAGGAAGTGATCAATCCCATTGACATACCGGCGAAATTCACCGGCAGGAATGAACGAGTAGGCAGGGGGTTTAAATAATGTGCGGGCAAGCAGTAAAGGAAAAGCAGGAGACTCAGGACAAACAGGATATACAGGAAAGGGCCAGAACGCTGACCTTTGAGATATTGAGGTACAATCCCCAGGTCAAAGGGGAGACACCGAAGATGAAAACCTACCAGGTGAAAGAAGCACCCGGTATGACCATATTTATCGCGCTGAACGAGATCCGGGAGTACCAGGACCCGTCTCTCCAGTTCGATTTTGTCTGCCGGGCCGGGATATGCGGCTCCTGCGGCATGGTCATCAACGGCGCTCCAGGCCTTGCCTGCCGGACGCTCACGGCCAACTACCCGGACGGCGTGATCAAGCTTCTGCCCCTTCCGGGGTTTGAACTGATCGGGGACCTTTCCGTGAATACCGGCAAGGTGTTCCGGGCAATGAGCGAGCGCGTGGAATCGTGGATACATGACAAGCATGCTGACAACGTGGATCTTGATAAACTCGAAGAGACCATGGACCCGGATACGGCTGACGAGATCTATGAGCTGGAACGGTGCGTGGAATGCGGGGTGTGTCTGGCCGCCTGCGCCACCAAACGCATGCGGGACGACTTCCTGGGAGCGGCCGGTTTCATGCGGTTGGCCCGTTATGCAGTGGACCCGAGGGACAAGAGGTCCGACGAAGAGTTCTATGACATCATAGGCGACGATGACGGGGTGTTCGGGTGCATGACGCTCCTGGGGTGCGAGGACTACTGCCCCAAGGATCTGCCCCATCAGACCAGGATCGCGTATCTCAGACGGAAAATGGCGTTTGCCAAACGGAGCTGATCATGACCGAATTCAAATTTGAAACCATGTTTCCCCTCAAGGGGGATGAAACCGAATATACACTGGTGACGGACAAATATGTGACCACAGGCGAGTTTGAAGGCAGAAAAATGCTCAAGATCGACCCGGAGGGCCTGGCCGAGCTTTCCAGGCGGGCGTTCACCCACGTGGCCCACAAATACAGGCCGGAACATCTACAGAAACTCAAGGCGATCGTGGACGACCCCGATGCATCGGACAACGACCGGTACGTGGCACTGGAGCTTTTGAAAAACGCGGTGATCTCCGCGGACATGGTGTATCCCATGTGCCAGGATACGGGCACGGCCATTGTGATGGGCAAAAAGGGACAGCAGGTATGGACGGACGGGGATGATGAAAAAATGCTCTCCAAGGGCGTGTTTGACGCCTATACCCGGGGGTTCCTGCGGTACTCCCAGAACGCGCCTTTGACCGTGTTCGACGAGCGGAACACCAAGTGCAACCTGCCGGCCCAGATCGACATCAGCGCAGTCCAGGGGGATGAATACAGGTTCCTGTTCATGGCCAAGGGAGGCGGGTCCGCCAACAAGACCTTTCTCTACCAGATGACCAAGGCGGTGCTGAACTCCGAGGACGGACTTGTGGATTTTCTCACCGAAAAGATGAAGTCTCTGGGGACGGCGGCCTGCCCGCCCTACTACATTGCATTCGTCATCGGCGGAACATCTGCCGAGGCCAACCTCAAAACGGTGAAACTGGCTTCGGCCCGGTATCTGGATTCCCTGCCGGAAAAAGGCGATATCACCGGCCATGCCATCCGGGATACCAGGATCGAGCAAAAGGTGATGGAGCGGGCTCAATCCTTGGGTTTGGGCGCCCAGTTCGGCGGAAAACACTTTGCCCTGGATGTCCGGGTGATCCGGCTTCCCAGGCACGGGGCGTCATGTCCCGTGGGCATCGGGGTGAGCTGCAGTGCGGACCGGCAGATCAAGGCCAAGATTACTGAAAAGGGCCTTTTTGTGGAAAAACTCGAGGCGGATCCGTCCAGATACCTGCCGGAAGCCGAACCTGCCATGGCCGAAGCCGTGAAAGTGAACCTGGATCGGCCCATGGACGAGATCCGGGCACAGCTCAGCCGGTACCCGGTCTCCACAAGGCTTCTGCTGTCAGGTAAAATCATCGTGGCAAGGGATATCGCCCATTCCAAGTTCAAGGAACGCCTGGATGCGGGCCAAGGCCTTCCCGACTATATCAAAAACCACATCATCTACTACGCAGGCCCGGCCAAAACCCCTGACGGACAGGCTTCCGGTTCATTCGGGCCCACCACTGCCGGCCGGATGGACCCGTACGTGCCCGAGTTCCAGAAGCAAGGGGCCTCCATGATCATGCTTGCCAAGGGCAACCGGTCTCAACAGGTCTCGGATGCCTGCAAAACCTACGGGGGGTTCTATCTCGGATCGCCCGGCGGCCCGGCAGCCCGGCTCGGACGGGACTGCATCAAGAAGGTGGAGCTTGTGGAATATGAAGAACTCGGCATGGAAGCGGTCTTCATGATAACCGTAGAGGACTTTCCCGCCTTTATCATCGTGGATGACAAGGGCAACGATTTCTACGCCCGGATCGGTTGACCCACAATCGAGCCGGCCTGCAAAACCATCATGCCGGAGTCACCCGACTCCGGCATATCTTTTTCATAATTTTGAAAAAAATGATTTTTTCCTTGACACGGGTTTTTGATTTGGTCAATATCCCGGTTTATGTTTCTTCAAAACGGTTTCATATATCTAACCCTGGTTCCTCTCGCAGCTGCGGCAGGGTGCCTTGTTTTTCGCAAAAACCGGTCAAGGACGGTTGTGGCTGCTGCTGCAAGCGCGTTGCTGACGACGGGGTCGATCCTGCTCATCGGTCAAGTGCCAATCAGGTCCGTCCCGGCGTTCCTGTCCGGGGACCTGTTCGCAACCGCGGTTCAGGCGGCCGATTTCGCCCTTCTGGGCCTGTTCCTTTTTTTCGGTATCCGGTTCAAGGACCTTTTGATCACGGGACTGTCCGCAGCACAGATCGCAGGGCTGTTCTTTTTTGAATTCGTGATTCTTGCCGACTCCCATGCGCCTGCCGCCGGGTTGTACTGCGACAGCCTTTCGCTGGTGATGGTATTGTTGATCTGTATTGCAGGCTCCCTGATCGTGTTGTACGCACTGCCCTACATGCAGGAGCACGAAAGGCATCTCAAACCGGGAAAATCGAGAAACCCGGTGTTTTTCTCCCTTCTGTTCGTTTTTATAGCAGCCATGAACGCCCTGGTACTGGTCAACGACCTGATGCTGTTCTATTTTTGCTTTGAAATCACCACCCTGTGCTCGTTTCTGCTCATCGGGCATGACCGGACCCGGACCGCCCGGGAAAATGCCGGCACCGCGCTGCGGATCAACTCCATGGGCGGGGCGGTGCTCCTGCTGGGTATCGTGTTGATCTACACCCGTCTTCACACCCTGGATATCCAGGAAGTGATCGCCCGGGTTCAGGGGACCGGTGCTCTGCTGATCCCGCTGGGTCTGCTCTGCGTGGCAGGGTTTACCAAGGCGGCCCAGATGCCGTTCCAGAAATGGCTGCTCGGCGCCATGGTCGCCCCGACCCCGGTGTCCGCCCTGCTCCATTCCGCCACCATGGTCAAGGCGGGGGTTTATCTGGTCATCCGGTTCGCCCCCGCGTTCGCAGGGACGTTCCTGAGCACGGGCGTTGCGGTATGCGGCGCTTTCACCTTTCTGTCCGCCGCCGCCCTGGCAGTGGGCCAGAGCAACGGCAAAAAGGTCCTGGCCTATTCCACCGTCTCCAACCTGGGCCTGATCCTGGCATGTGTCGGTATCAATACCCGGTCGGCCCTGTCAGCCGCGATTCTGCTGATGATCTTCCACGCCGTATCCAAGGCGTTGCTGTTCCTTTGCATGGGGTCAGTCGAGCAGCATATCAAAAGCCGGGATATTGAAGACATGCGGGGGCTGTTCGGTGAGATGCCGAAAGTCGCGCCGATCATTACCATGGGGATTTTGACCATGATCCTGCCCCCCTTCGGCATGCTGCTGGGCAAGTGGATGGCCATCGAATCGGCCGCAGGCAATCTCTTTCTTCTTTTCATGCTGGCCATGGGCTCTGCATTGACCGTGGTATACTGGGCCAGATGGGCCGGTATTCTCATGGGATCGGATTTCCGGGGCAAGCCCCGGCCGGAGCGGCTGCATGTATTATCAACAATCTCCCTGTTTTCACTGCTCGGACTTGCCATACTCCTGAGCGTTTCCGCGCCGTTTTTTCATACAGGACTTCTACCGGGATCCATCACCGGCGCGGGCGGATTCGCCCCGGTCAACGGAAGCCTTGCCAACTCAGCCGGTTCCTTTGCCGTGATCCCGCTGTTTCTTGCGGCAGCCGCCTCTTTCCTTTTCGCCCTTGCCGGATCAGGGCGCAGCAGTGGTGCTGAAACGGCCGCTCCGTATATGTCCGGAATCGCGGGCCCGGAGAACGGCACCTACATCGGCCCCATGAACCGGATTACCCGGAGCGTCAACCGCAACTATTACCTTTCCGCCTTTTTCGGAGAACAGCGGCTGTCCGGCGCCGTGAACGCCTGCGCCGGGATTCTGATCCTCCTCATGATGGGAGCGTGTATCTGATGATTTATGCATATGCCCTGGCCGGAGTGATCCTGGCCCCGTTTGCAGGAGTGTTCATTGCCGGCCTGGACCGCATCCTAACCGCAAGATTTCAGGCCCGGACAGGCCCTCCGATTCTGCAGCCGCTGTATGACATCGCCAAACTATGGGCCAAGGAGCCCATGATCGCCCACAGGTTCCAGCCGCTTTGCGTGTATGTCTACCTGGCGGCCGCCATGGTGTCGGTGGGGCTGTTTTTTGCGCAGTCCGACCTGCTTTTGATCTTTTTCGTCCAAGCAGTGGGCGCGGTGTTCCTTGTCATGGGCGCGTTCCTGGTGCCGTCGCCTTTCAGCCAGGCAGGCGCCAACCGGGAGTTGATCCAGATTTTGACCTATGAGCCGCTGATCATCATCGTGCTGGCCGGAATTTACCTTTCCACGGGAAGTTTTGAAATTTCCGCCGTGTATGCCATGGACAAGCCGCTTTTGATGAACCTGCCGCTGCTGTTCATCGTGTTCGGGTATGCGCTGACCATCAAGCTGAGAAAATCGCCGTTTGATATTTCAGCGTCCCACCATGCCCACCAGGAGCTGGTCCGGGGCGTGCTCACCGAATATTCCGGCAGACAGCTGGCCCTGATCGAGATCGCCCACCTGTACGAGACCGTTCTGATCCTGGGCCTTTGTTCGCTGTTCTGGACCACTGGTGTTTTGGGAACGGTTGTACTGCTTGCAGCCACTTATCTCGCTGAAATCGTGGTGGACAATATCTGCGCCCGGATGTCCTTTAAATGGATGCTCAAGTCCGTGTGGACCACGGGGCTGGCGCTCTCGGCCGTGAATTTCGCCTGGCTGTATGCAAGAGGAAAATTTTAACATGTTCAAAAAAATCATGGAAAGATCCAGGATCAAATCCCCCTGGCTGGTCCACTACGATTGCGGCTCCTGCAACGGCTGCGATATCGAAACCCTGGCATGCCTGACCCCGCTGTACGATGTGGAGCGGTTCGGTGTGCTGAACATCGGCAACCCCAAGCACGCGGACGTGCTCATCGTGACCGGCTCGGTGAACACCAGGAACCGGCACGTCCTCGAGCAGATCCACAGGCAGATGCCCTCTCCCAAGATCGTGATCGCGGTGGGATCCTGCGGACTGTCCGGCGGGATCTTCAAAGAGGCGTATAATGTGGTGGGCGGAGTGGACAGGGTGATCCCGGTGGATGTGTATGTACCCGGATGCCCGGCCCGGCCCGAGGCCATCATCGACGGGGTCGTGGAAGGGCTTTCCGTTTTGGCAGATAAACAGCGCCGGCCGGATGCGGCAAACGGCGCTGTTGCAGTTGACCATACAAATTCGGAGATTTTATATGAATCCCGTTGATATGACCACGGAGACGTTGAGACAACAGGCAAAGCAGATCAAGGCTGACGGATGCAGGTTCGTGACCGTCACCTGTCTGGAGGAAACCGAAGATACGCTGGCGCTGATCTACCATTTTGAAAAAAATCTGGAACTGTTTCACTATCGGGTCCGGATTCCAAAGGACAAGGTCGTGCCGAGCCTTTGCCCGGTGTTTTCAGCCGCTTTCCTGGTGGAAAACGAGATCCGGGATCAGTTCGGCGTAACGTTTGAGGATCTTGAACCGGATTTCAACGGCACCCTGTATTTCGGCGACAGTGATGTCGTCACCGCCACACCGTTCTGCCGGTTCGGGGTGAAACGGGCGGACGGGTAGTCCTCCGTTGCCCGGGAGCAGAAAAACGAATACAAGAAAACCCGAGGAAACACAAAGCGAATATGTCAAACACCATCCTACCCTTCGGGCCCCAGCACCCGGTGCTGCCCGAGCCCATCCACCTTTCTTTGACCGTTGAGGACGAGGTGGTCCGGCAGGCGGTTCCGGCGTTGGGATACGTGCACCGGGGACTTGAAATGCTCACCCGGAAAAAGGATTTTCACCAGATGATCCAGGTGGTGGAACGGGTCTGCGGGATCTGTTCCATGATGCACGCCATGTGCTACTGCCGGGGAATTGAAACACTGATGGATATCGAAGTTCCCCGCCGTGCGCAGTTTCTGCGGGTGATCTGGTCCGAGCTTCACCGGATTCACAGCCATCTGCTCTGGCTGGGCCTGTACGCGGACTCGTTCGGGTTTGAATCCGTGTTCATGCAGTTCTGGAAAATCAGGGAGCGGATCATGGATATCAACGAGGCCACTGCAGGAAACCGGG
The DNA here is from genome assembly GCA_021737205.1 of Desulfarculaceae bacterium. Classification (GTDB taxonomy): domain Bacteria; phylum Desulfobacterota; class Desulfobacteria; order Desulfobacterales; family Desulfobacteraceae; genus JAIPEK01. The sequence continues at coordinate 2,494 of JAIPEK010000015.1, read as the reverse complement.
TGATTGTATCGGTCAACCGGGTGGGCGGGGTCCGCAGGGATCTTTCGCCGTCCCAATGCTGGTGGATCGGGGAACAGCTGGATGAGGTGGAAACGGAACTCAAGGCGATTGAATCCACCATGCTGGACAACTATACCGTGAAAAAGCGGACCGTGGGCAAAGGTGTGCTCACAAAAGAGGATGCCTGGGAACTCGGGGCGGCGGGTCCCACTCTTCGTGGATCCGGGATCGCCCGGGACATGAGGGAACTGAAATATGAAGCCCTGGACGAGCTGGAGTTTGAACCGGTGGTGGAAACCGGCGGGGATGCGTATGCAAGGGGCGCTGTCCGGTTCAAGGAGACGCTGCAGTCCATAGATCTTGTCCGCCGGGCCATGGCCCGGCTGCCCGGGGGCGAAACCGCCGCCAAAGTGAAAGGCAAACCCGAAGGAGAGACGGCATTGCGGGTGGAACAGCCCCGGGGAGAGTGCATGTACTATATCAAGGCGGACGGCTCCCGGTTTCTGGACCGGCTGCGGATCCGGACGCCTACTTTTGCCAACATCCCGCCGCTGACCGCTATGCTGCCTGGAATCGAACTTGCGGACGTGCCGGTGGTGGTGCTGTCCATCGACCCTTGTATCAGTTGCACGGAGCGATAGAGCAAAATGATCAGAACCGTATTCAAAAATTTCGTATCCCCCCGGGCCACCCGGCCCTATCCCATTGAAGTCCGGCCGGCATTTGAACACACCAGGGGAGAGTTGGAAAATGATGTCTCCGGGTGCACCTTCTGCGGGGTATGCGCCAAAAAATGTCCGTCCGCCTGCATCACCGTAAACCGGAAAGAAAAAACATGGCGGCTGGATCCCTTTTCCTGCGTGTACTGCGGGATCTGCGTGGATGCATGTCCCGGAGAATGCCTTTTCCACACCACGGACCACAAAAAGGTGGTTCTTCACAAAATCCCGGTGGTGCTGACAAAAGAGGACCCCGGATTAGAGAAACCCGAACCGGGACCTGCCTGATTCGATTTTTCCTTGACAATCCCTGCGGTTTTCAGTATGCAGCCTGAAAGCCGAATCATTATAGGAGTTTCTATGAAAAGAGAAAGATGGACCGGGAAAATGGGATTTATACTGGCCAGCGTGGGATCCGCCATCGGGCTCGGCAACATATGGCTTTTTTCCTGGCGCATGGGCGCTTATGGCGGAGCCGCCTTTCTGATCCCGTACCTGCTGTTCGTGTTCTGCATCGCCAGTGTGGGCCTGATGGAGGAATGGGCATTCGGGCGAAGCCAGAGAAAAGGAGCCATCGGCGCATTCAAGAACGTATTTGAATCAAAAAAGGCCGGGACCGGGGCCTTAGGGGCGGCACTGGGGTTTATCCCGGTGCTGGCGGTGTTTGCCGTGTACATTTTCTACGCCATCGTGATCGGGTGGCTGCTCAAATACTTTGTCCTGTCCGTGACCGGCGCCTTCAGCACCATGAACATCCCCGAGTACTTCGGCACCTTCACCGGAACCGGCGAAACCATCGGCTGGCACGCGGCAGCCGTGCTCGGCACCATGGTGATCGTGCTTTTCGGGGTCCGGAAAGGGATCGAGAAGGCGAACAAGATCATGATGCCGGTTCTTTTCAGTATCCTGGTGATCCTGCTGATCCGATCCGTCACCCTCCCCGGTGCAGGGGACGGTCTTGCATACATGTTCGTGCCGGACTGGGCCAAACTGGCTGAAACCGAAACCTGGGTCATGGCCCTGGGACAGGCGTTTTTCACCCTGAGCCTGGGAGGGGCCACCATGCTGGTCTACGGAAGCTACGCCCGGGACGATACCGATATCCCTTCGGCCTCCATGCAGACCGTGCTGTTCAATTTTATCGCGTCCCTGCTTGCCGCGTTCGCCATTATCCCGGCCGTGTTCGCGTTCGACCTGGACCCGGCAGCCGGGCCCGGACTGCTGTTCGTCACCATCCCCAATGTGTTCGACCAGATGCCGGGCGGCCATATATTCGGTATCCTGTTCTTCCTTTCCGTGGTATTTGCAGGATTTTCCTCTTCGGTGAGCATGCTTGAACCGGCAGTGGAAGGGTTCATGGACAAACTCGGCATGTCACGGACATGGGCGGTGATCGTGCTCAGCCTGGTCGCCTTTGTCATCGGGCTTCCCCTGGATACCAGCATGGCCCGCTTCGGCCTGTGGGCCGACATCGCAACGGTCTATGTCTTGCCCTTCGGTGCCCTTGTATCCGCAGTGGTCTTTTTCTGGATCTTCGGAGCGGACAATGCCCGCGCGGAAATCAACAAGAACGCGGTCAAACGCTTCGGCAAATGGTTCGAACCCTACGCCAAATACGTATTCGTATCCGTAGCCTTGCTCGTCATGATCCTGAATATCGCATTCGGCGGAATCGGATAACAATCAAGACCCTTTTTTGCCCGGGAACCGCAAAGGCTCCCGGGCTTTTCTCCCGCCTTTGTACACCCGAACGCTGCTTTCATTCTCGCCTTGCC
>JAIPEK010000014.1 GCA_021737205.1 Desulfarculaceae bacterium | reverse complement strand
AAGAGAGCCTTTCTTTGGCAACGACGTGCCTGAATCCGCCGATTTCCGGACAAGCGGCAGATACACATGAAACGCGGTCCCCCGGCCCGGTTCGCTGTAAACCGTAACATGGCCTTCATGGGCCTTGACGATGCCGTGGACCACGGAAAGGCCCAGGCCCGTGCCCTCTTCTTTTTCCTTGGTGGTAAAGTAAGGCTCGAATATTTTATCCAGGTGATCCGCCGCAATGCCTTCTCCGTTATCACTCACGGTGAGACAAACGTATTCCCCGGGTGCCGCATCCGGGTATTTCCCGAGGCTTTCTCCGTCGAATTCCACAGGCTCGATACAAACTTCTATAATCCCGTTTCTTTCCGTCATGGCATGCATGGCGTTGGTTACAAGATTCACGATCACCTGGTGAATCTGGGTGGAGTCGGCAAAAACGGTCAGAGGCTCGGCTGAAATATGTTCATGGATCTCGATGGATGCCGGGATGGTCGAGCGAAGCATTTTCAGCGCCTCTTCGGCCAGAGGATTGATTCGAAGGGGCCCCTTTGCATGCGGTTGCCGCCGGCTGATGTTGAGAATCTGCCGGGTCAGTTTCTTGGCTCTTTCCCCCGCCTTGCAGACCTGGACAAGATCCTGGTAGACCCCTGTCCCTTTTTCCACTTCATTCAGTGCAAGTTCCGTATACCCGATGATGGACGAAAGAATATTGTTGAAATCATGGGCGATACCTCCTGCAAGCGTGCCGATGGATTCAAGTTTCTGGGCCTGGACAAGCCGGGCGGACATTCGTTCATGCTCCCGTTCCGCCCTCCTTCGCTCGGAGATGTCCCTTGTAATGCCCTGCAGGAGCACAGGTGCATTTTCCTCATCAAACACCACGCGGCCGTGGATCTCAACCGGCACCTCGGACCCGTCCCTGTGCAGAAGAACTGCTTCCAGAATCGTTCCGGTGCCTGCCGGTCCTCTGGCAATTTCCTTTTCCACCGCCCGGGTCATTTTTTCGAAATTCTCTTTATCACAGTGATCCCGCAGTCGGGCTCCGATCCACTCTTGCGGAGAATACCCCAAAAGGCCCTGCACGGCTTCGTTGACGTAAGTAAACGTAAGGTCCGGCGTCATCGCCCAGATCACGTCCAGCATGTTTTCCGCCAGAAGCCGGTACTGTTTTTCACTTTGGGCAAGCTTTTCCTCGGCTTCCTTTCTTGTAGCCACTTCCTGTTCCAGCTGCTTCATCTTCTGTTCCAGATTTCTGACAAGCCGCTGGCTATATAGCTTTAAAACTTCTTCTTCCCCCGCTTCCCCGGATTCGGAGGATGACTTTTGCCGCTCTTTCGAAGCCGTCACTTCTCCTATCGCCTCCATAAAAACATCAGGCTCGCATGGTTTCTGGATAAACCGGTCCGCCCCGATTTTGACTGCGAACGCTTCATCCTCGGGGCCGGTATACGTGGCGGTGTATATGACAAACGGAATGTCTCTGAGTGTATCATCCGCCTTGACCTTACGGCAAAGCTGAAACCCGTCCATCACCGGCATTAAGATATCACTGATGATCAGATCGAACCGTTCCGCCATGAGCTTTTCAAAGGCCTCCGCCCCGTTTTCCGCGGACACCGCGTCATGGCCGTTGGCCTTGAGCATGGCTTCGAGCAGATACCTGCTTTCATCGTTGTCGTCTACAATGATCGTTTTCATATCAACTTTTTCCATCCTCCCGGCCGTTCCGCAGATACGCGGTCACCTGGGCCACAAACGTATCCGGATCAATCGGTTTTTCAATATAGCCGGTGGCCCCGGCCGCCAGAACCCGTTCCCGGTCTCCGACCATGGCATACGACGTAACCGCTATAATCGGCACATGATCAAGATCCTCATGGGTTTTCAGCTCTTCGGCAACCTCATACCCGTCCATTTCCGGCAGCTGAATATCCAGCAAAATTCCTTTCGGCCGGTGTTGCAGAGCCATTTCAATCCCCTTGCGGCCGTTCTCCGCGCCGATGATGGAAAAACCGTTCTTTTCCAGAAGAAAGCGCATCATGTAAAAATTCTGTTCATTGTCTTCGACAATCAACAAGGTGTCAGTCATGGTTCTCCTCCTGCGCCGGCTCCTTTGGAAACCGGATGATAAACGTACTTCCCTTTCCCCACGCACTTTGAACATGGATGGTACCGTTCATCAAATCCATCAGTTTTTTGCAGATGGACAACCCCAGGCCGGTTCCCTCCTTTTTCCTCGAAAGCCCGGTGTCGATCTGGTGAAAGGGGAGAAAAAGTTCGGAAATCTCCTCCGGCTGTATGCCGATACCGGTATCGGAAACCGAGAGCACGTATGTGCCTTCTTCTCTCCGGCATACGATATCCACCCGCCCGTTGTCCGTGAACTTCACCGCATTGTTCAAAAGATTGAGTGTCACCTGCTCGAGCCGGCGCCGGTCAAGGGTGGCCTCGGAGACATCTTCGGCAACATCCGTATGGATACTGATCCCCTTCTTCTCGGCCAGAGGAGATACGATCCGCACCGTCTTGTCTATTACGGAGGCAACGTCGAAAGTGCTGAAGGAAAGCGTCAGCTGGCCGGACTCGATTTTGGATATATCCAGCAAATCGTTGATCAATGCCAGAAGGTGCCGGGAACTGTTCTGCACCATATGCAGCTGCTTTTCCTGCTCCTCGTTCAGAGGGCCGGCCAGCCCCTGCAGCAGAATGCCGGTAAAACCGATAATCGAGTTGAGCGGCGTGCGAAGCTCATGGGACATGGTCGCCAGAAAAGCCGATTTGAGCCGATCAGCGGATTCTGCATAATCCCTGGCCGTCCGTGTTCTATGACTGGTTATGCCGAACGCCAGATCCTCTGCAATTTCCGTAAACAGATTCTTCTCTTCGTTTTCAAACGCGGCCGGATCAGAGGAATAAATCCCGAGCACCCCGAAGTTCTCGTCTTCGTGCGAAAGGGGCAGCATCAAAACGGACTGGTATCCCCGCCTGAACGCATCATCCCGCAATTGTGAAAACTGCGGATCGGTAAAAATGTCCCGGGCACACATAATTTGTCCCGTTTGGAATACATGGATTGCAAAATCCCGGTCGGGATCCGCACCCCCCCATACCTCAGCCGCGTCAGACTCTGTTTCCCCGTCGGTGTACGCATGGGCCACAACGGACAGCATCTGCGGGCGGTCCTTTTCCGCAATTGCGACACAGGCCATGCAGTACCCTCCCTTTTCCGCAAGAATCCGGCACACGGACTCCAAAAGCCCGGCTTCATCCACGGAATGGGCAAGGGCCTGACTGCACTCGCTAAGGATGCGATAAGTTCGGTTCAGCCTGGTCAGCTCCCGGGTCCTGGCTTTAACCTGGCGCTTCAGAAGTGTACTCCCCAGAAGACTTAAAACAAGGGCTGCGGCCAGAACCATTCCGGCCATCATCACCCAGCCCGGTAATTTAAACCGTTTCTCCCCGGATATCCAGCGCTTCAGGGACTGATAATAAACCGACTGCGTGTCTTTTTTTAATTCAGACAAACGGACGTCAATTGCTTTCAGAAGTTCCGGGTTCCGCCCTTTGGCAGTTGCAAAAAACAGGTCGCTGGGGTGAAAAATCACCGCCGTATCTTCAAGCCCGAATTCATCCGCGTGCATGACACCGTAGAAACGATTGGTGACGGCGGCGTCCGCCTCGTTGTCCCGGACCTTTTGAAAAATGGCGGCATAGTCCGGCAGGGTAATAATCCTTGCATTCAAATCGAATCCTTTCTTCATCCGCACAAACGCTTCGTGCTGAACGGAGCGTTCCAGAACAGCAACCGTTTTTCCTTCAAGATCCAGTATTGACCGGATGCCTGAATTTTTCCCCGCGTATACCTGGAACCACGAAGATAGAACCGGCACTTCATGAAAGGAGTATATTTCGGTCCGCTCCGCATTATACGCCACATCCGGCATCAAGTCGATTTCTCCGCTTTCCAGGCGATCCAGCCCCTCTCCCCAGGTACCGGGTACGAATTGTAACTCCCAGTTCTCTTTTTGGGCGATGAATTCGATAATATCGATAAAAATACCTGCGGGGCGGTCGGATTCATCCGTAAAAACTTTGGGGGCGTTTTCATACACCCCCACGGATACGGTCCGGTCGGCGGCTTCCGCCGACATTCCCGTCAAAATGAAAAAAACGCCGAACAGAATGGCGGCAGTAAAGAATAATTTTTTCAAAACCTGATCTCCGGCAGTTGTCTATGAAAAAAGTACCGGATTTATCGGGACAATGCAAATTCATTTTGACATCCCGCCAGGGCAATCGCATGAAATTTTATGAGTCCGTGCCTTTTTCCCGGCCATGCACACATATGAGTTCTGGAGAACCGCCCGAAAACTGGATTAAAGTGGGGAGAATAATTTCTTGCGATTGCCCTGGACATCCCGTCATTTTGCCCGGGCCTTGAAATGGTATAGTTAAAAAAATTTTAAGAATACTAAATTTTTCCCTTGACATCATTTTTGAAAAGGCGTTATATGAATTTACATACAATTTGAGGATAGATACACAAAAATGAACACCGGTTTTACAAGCATACTACTCGTCCTTATTCTTATTGTCGTGGAGGTCATAATTACCACCTCCATAGAATGGGGCGCCTAGTGGCATAAAACCGAAATTGTTTTTAAAAGCCGTTATCAGCCCCGAGACAGGGGGATAACGGCTTTTTTTATTTCCGGGGGAATTTTATGAGAAGCGACATTGCAAAAAAAGGAATTGCGCGGGCCCCTCACAGAAGCCTGATGAAGGCGGCCGGTTTTACGGACGCGGAGATCGAACGGCCCCTCGTGGGCATCGCCAACTCGGCCAACGAACTGATTCCCGGCCACATCCATCTCGACCGGATCGCGGAGGCGGTCAAGGCGGGCGTCTACGCAGCAGGCGGCACCCCCATGGAGTTTTCCACCATCGGGGTATGCGACGGCATCGCCATGAACCATACCGGCATGCACTATTCCCTGGCAAGCCGGGAGGTGATCGCTGACTCCATTGAAATCACAGCCACGGCCCATCCTTTTGACGCCATCGTCATGGTGCCCAACTGCGACAAAATCGTCCCGGGCATGCTCATGGCGGCGGCAAGGCTGAACATCCCCTGTATTGTCATCAGCGGCGGCCCCATGCTGGCCGGAAGACACCCCGAAGACAAAGAAAAGAAGACCGATCTGGTCAGTGTGTTTGAAGCGGTGGGCGCGGCAAGGAGCGGGAAAATCACCGAAAGCCGGCTTGCCGAAGTTGAAAATACCGCCTGCCCCACTTGCGGGTCGTGCGCCGGGATGTTCACGGCCAACTCCATGAACTGCCTGACCGAAGCCATCGGCATGGGACTTCCCGGTAACGGCACGGTCCCGGCCCCTTTTTCCGAACGGATCCGCCTTGCCAAACAGGCGGGAGGCGCCGTGATGAATCTTTTCCGCAATGAACTCACACCGGACCGGATTCTCACCGACCGGGCGTTCCGGAATGCGCTTGCCGTGGACATGGCCCTCGGCTGCTCCACAAACACCGTGCTTCACCTCAAAGCCATTGCCCATGAAGCGAACGTGGACATTGCGCTGGACCGGATCAACGAGGTCAGCGGAAAAACCCCCCATCTCTGTTCCCTGAGCCCGGCCGGTCCCCACCGGATCGAAGACCTTCACGCGGCCGGCGGCATCCCGGCGGTGATGAAAACCCTGGACGGCATGGGCCTGATGGATACGGAGTGCCTCACGGTCACCGGGCAGGCGGTCGGGGAGAATCTGAAAGATGTCCAAGTCAAGGATCCTTCCGTGATCCGGCCTGCGGAAAACCCGTACCATGAGCAGGGCGGACTTGCCGTACTCTTCGGCAACCTCGCCGAAGACGGCTGCGTGGTCAAGCAGTCCGCAGTGGTGAAAACAATGCTCCGGCACAAGGGACCCGCCCGGGTGTTCAATTCGGAAGAGGATGCCACCGAAGCCATCATGAACAATCAGATTCAAAAAGGGGATGTGGTGGTCATCCGGTACGAAGGCCCGGCAGGAGGCCCCGGTATGAGGGAGATGCTGACGCCTACTTCCGCCATTGCCGGCATGGGCCTGGACGACAGCGTGGCCCTGATTACCGACGGCCGGTTCTCCGGCGGCACCAAAGGAGCCTCCATCGGGCACATTTCCCCTGAAGCTTTTCACGGCGGCCTTCTTGCGGCTGTAGAAGAAAACGATGAAATCGTCATTGATATCCCCGGAAGAACGCTGACGCTCAACCTGGACCGGGGGGAAATCGAAAACCGGTTTTCCGGGTGGCGAAAACCCGAGCCCAAAATCCGGAAAGGATACATGGCCAAATACGCCGAACGGGTCACGTCCGCCGGTGAAGGCGCTGTTTTTAAAGGATGAACGGAGAAGAAGAAATGAAACTCACTGGAGCTGAAATACTGATAAAAATGATAAAGGAGCAGGGGGTCCGGACGGTCTTCGGATACCCCGGCGGCGCAACCATTGATATTTATGATGAACTGGCCGGCCATGACGATCTGCGGCATGTTCTGGTGCGCCACGAGCAGGGAGCGGTCCACGCGGCGGATGCCTATGCACGGGCCGGCTCGTGCGTGGGAGTGGCGCTTGTGACCTCGGGTCCCGGCGCCACCAACACGGTCACCGGCATCGCGTCCGCGTACATGGACTCGATCCCGGTGGTGATTTTCACCGGCCAGGTTCCCACCGCGCTCATCGGAAACGACGCGTTCCAGGAAGTGGACATCGTGGGCATCACCAGACCCTGCACCAAACACAACTATCTTGTCAAGGATGTGAAAGACCTTGCCAGAACGGTCAAGGAGGCTTTTTTTCTTGCAAATTCGGGGCGGCCCGGTCCGGTTCTCGTGGACCTTCCCAAGGACGTGGTCCAGTCGGTCACCGAATTTGTCGAACCCGGAAAAATTTCACTGAAGACCTACAAACCCACGTACAAACCCAACAAGAAACAGGTGGCCAAAGTAGTCGATCTCATCGCCAAAGCGGAAAAACCGTTGATTTTCGCTGGCGGCGGCGTGGTGCTGTCCGAGGCGTCCGAGGAACTCACAAAATTTTCCAGGCTCACCAACACCCCGGTGACCGCATCTCTCATGGGGCTCGGGAGCTTTCCCGGGAATGATCCGCTGTGGCTGGGCATGCCCGGAATGCACGGCACCTACCGGGCCAACATGAGCATCGGGGAGTGCGACCTGATGATCGCCGTGGGGGTCCGGTTCGACGACCGGGTCACCGGAAAGGTGGAAACTTTCGCACCGAATGCCGACATCGTGCAGATCGATATCGATCCCACCTCCATCCACAAGAACATCCCGGTTTCCTGCCCGATCGTGGGGGACTGCAAAGAGACCCTGACCATGCTCAACAAAATGGTGGCGAAGGCGGACAAAGAGCTTGTCTGTCCGGAGCGGATCGGATGGCTTTCCACCATAAACGACTGGAAATCCACCACGCCTCTTCGGTACGAGCAGACCGAGGATGTCATCAAGCCCCAGTACGTGATCGAACGGCTCAATGAGCTGACCGACGGTGAAACCATTATAACCACCGAGGTGGGGCAGAACCAGATGTGGACGGCCCAGTTTTTCCATTTTGACAAGCCCAACCATTTCATCACCTCGGGCGGACTGGGGGTGATGGGATTCGGGCTTCCCGCCGCCATCGGGGCCAAGGCGGCCCGCCCGGACAAAACGGTCATCGACATCGCCGGAGACGGAAGCATCCAGATGAACATCCAGGAGCTTATGACGGCGGTGGAATCGGATTTTCCCGTCAAGATCGTGATTCTAAACAACGGGTGTCTCGGCATGGTCCGGCAGTGGCAGGAGCTGTTTTACGACAAAAACTACTCGTCCACCCTGCTCGAAAACTCCCCGGACTTTATCAAGATCGCCGAAGCCTACGGGGCAAAGGGATTGAAATGCACCCGGCCCGACCAGGTGGACCAAACGCTCAAAGAAGGGCTGTCATTCCCGGGCACGGTGATCATGGAGTTCAAGGTGGAAGAGGCGGAATGCGTTTATCCCATGGTGCCCGCAGGCCGGGCGATCACGGAGATGATTCTTGTTTAACCCTTATGTCCTTTTGGAGACAACGAATGATGAAAGATCACCACGAAGAGCATGAAGTTCATGAAGATTTTGCTTTAAGTTCCTTCATGGCCTTCATGGTAAAAAATGATGTTCTTTCAAATAAACGACCATGATGCACGGCATAACAACAAACCATGAAACTTGAATAAGAGCTTTTCTTGTTTCTTGTCTCTTGTCTCAAGTTTCTTGTAAAACGGCATCGAGACGAAGAAAAGAGGTTGAATATGAGCTGCAACAAATACTTACTTTCCATACTTGTGGACAATGAACCGGGGGTCCTGTCACGGATTGCGGGCCTGTTCTCCGGCAGGGGATTCAACATCGACAGCCTGAGCGTGGCCAAGACCACCGACCCGGGCCAGTCGAGAATCACCATGGTGACCAAATGCGAACCCTCGATCATCGAGCAGATCAAAAAACAGCTCAACAAGCTGATCAATGTCATCACGGTCAACGACCTGACGGAAAAACGGTACGTCCAGCGCCAGCTTTCCATGGTGAAGGTCCACGCACATATAGACAAGCGGGCCGAAGTGCTGAGAATCGTGGACATTTTCCGTTGCCGGGTGGTGGACGTGGGTCACGAACACTACACGGTGGAAATATCAGGGGATGATGAAAAACTGGAAGCGTTCCTCAGCCTTTTAAAGCCCATGGGGATCATTGAAATCGTCAGCACCGGCTCCATAGCCGTGGCAAGAGAAAATGTATAATTTATACTACGGGAATGTCCTTTTGGACACAACGAATGATGAAAGATCACCATGAAGAACATGAAGTTCATGAAGATTTTACTTCAGTTCCTTCATGGCCTTCATGGTAAAAAATGTTGTTCTTTCATATAAATAAAGGCACTCAATTAAAATACAAAGGAGAAAAAACAATGACGTTATTGAATTTCGGCGGTGTGGAAGAAAACGTGGTAACAAGTGATGAATTCAGCATGGAAAAAGCAAGAGAGGTCCTCAAGGACGAAGTGGTCTGCATCATCGGATACGGTGTCCAGGGACCGGCCCAGGCCAAGAACCTGAGAGACAACGGCATCAACGTGATCGTCGGCCAGTCCCCGGATTTCAAGAGAGAATGGGACAAGGCAGTGGATGACGGATGGGTGCCGGGAGAGACCCTGTTTCCCATTGAAGAGGCAGCCAAAAAAGGCACCGTGATCCAGTATCTCGTTTCGGACGCGGGCCAGAAGGCGGTATGGCCGTCCCTCAAACCCTGTCTTGACAAAGGCGACGCCCTGTACTTTTCACACGGGTTTTCCATTGTGTACAAAGACCAGACCGGTGTGATTCCCCCGGAGGATGTGGACGTGATTCTGGTGGCCCCCAAGGGTTCCGGGACCAGCGTGCGGGCCAACTTTCTCGCAGGCAGCGGCATCAACTCCAGCTACGCCGTATTCCAGGACGCCACCGGAAAAGCGGAAGAACGGACTATCGCACTGGGCATCGCCATCGGTTCAGGATATCTTTTCCCCACCACGTTTGAAAAAGAAGTGTTCTCCGACCTTACCGGAGAGCGTGGCGTGCTCATGGGCGCCCTCGCCGGGGTGATGGAAGCCCAGTACGATACATTGCGGGAAAACGGCCATTCCCCGTCCGAAGCGTTCAATGAAACCGTTGAAGAGCTGACCCAGAGCCTGATCCGGCTGGTGGACGAAAACGGCATGGACTGGATGTATGCCAACTGCAGCACCACGGCCCAGAGAGGAGCCCTTGACTGGCGGCCGAAATTCAAGGAAGCGACCCTTCCGGTATTCAAGGAGCTTTACGAGTCCGTAACCTCCGGCAGGGAGACCGCGATCACACTCGAGGCCAACAGCCGGCCGGATTACCAGGAAAAACTGACCGAAGAGCTCAAAACCATCCATGAATCCGAGATGTGGAGCACCGGAAGAACCGTGAGGAAACTCAGACCTTCCAATCGATAGGCGGGATGTACCAATGACACACGCACTTTTATACGACACCACGTTACGGGACGGGATGCAGGGAGAGAACATCTTCTTTACGCCGGAGGACAAGGTCAAACTGGCCAAAAGAATCGATGACGCCGGGATCCATTACATCGAAGGGGGCTGGCCGGGATCGAACCCGGGAGCAAAGCGTTTTTTCGAGCTTGCAAAAGACATCGATTTTACTCACGCCAAACTGGCCGCATTCGGTTCCACCCGGAACCCTTTGAAAAATGCCGAAGACGACCCCAACCTCAACGCCCTTATTGACAGCGGGGCGCCCGTGATCACCATATTCGGCAAATCATGGGATCTTCATGTCAAAGAGGTCATGGACAACACCCTGGAAAACAACCTGTCCATGATCAAAGAAAGTGTAGCGTTCCTGCTCGGACACGGCAGAGAGGTGATCTATGACGCGGAACACTTTTTCGACGGATTCAAGGAAAACCCGGAATACGCCCTTCAGACCCTTGAAGCGGCCTATGACGGGGGCGCCCGGACCCTCGTACTCTGTGACACCAACGGCGGCTCTCTGCCTTCCGAGGTGGAGGATATCCTCACCCGGGTGACCCGGCATTTTGAATCCGCAAAAGAGGAGATCGTCTACGGGATCCATGCCCACAACGACTGTGCCATGGCCGTGGCCAACTCGGTTTGTGCGGTACAGAACGGTGCGCGCATGGTCCAGGGCACGGTGAACGGATACGGGGAACGGTGCGGCAATGCCGATCTCACCGCTGTGATCCCGATCCTGGCCTTGAAGCTGGATGTGGACTGCATTTCCGCAGAATGTCTGAAAAAGATCAAGAACCTTTCCAGGTTCGTCAGCGAGACCGCCAACATGACCCCGCTGAACGGCCGGCCGTTTGTCGGTAAAAGTGCGTTCGCCCACAAGGGCGGCATCCATGTGAGTGCAGTGAACAAGATCCCGAGAGCATACGAGCACATCGACCCGGAGCGTGTGGGAAACCAGCGCCGGGTCCTTGTGTCCGAACAGGCGGGAAAGAGCAACATCGAGTACAAGGCAAGGGAACTCGGGGTCGATCTGAAAGGCAAAGAGCAGAACGGCCGGAATATCGTGGCCACGGTAAAGGAACTGGAAGAGGACGGGTTTGAATTCGATATCGCAGAAGGCTCGTTAAAGCTTGTGATGGAAAAGCTCACAGACCAGTTCCGGCCCCATTTCGAACTGATGTCTTTCCGGGTGACCATTGAAAAGGACCAGGAGCGGCCCTGCTACTGCCACGCCATGATCAAGGTGAAGGTGGGCAGGAAAATCGAGATCACCTCGGCAGAAGGGGACGGTCCTGTGAGCGCCCTGGACAACGCGTTGAGAAAAGCCTTGTCCACCATCTTCCCCGAACTTGACCACATGCATCTGGTGGATTTCAAGGTGCGCGTCATCGACGGCAGGGAAGGCACGGCCGCCAAAGTGCGCGTTTTGATCGAATCCAGGGACGAAAACAACATATTTACCACCATCGGGGTGTCCGAAGACATCATCGAGGCGAGCTGGCAGGCCCTGGCGGACAGTTTCCAGTACAAACTCGCCATGGACAGTGAAAAGCAAAAAGAGACCACATGAACCAGGACAACAGAGTCATTATTTTCGATACCACCCTGCGCGACGGGGAACAGTCCCCCGGCGCCAGCATGAACAAGGCGGAAAAACTTCGGATTGCCACCCAGCTCGAACAGCTCGGGGTGGATGTAATCGAGGCGGGCTTTCCGGCCTCTTCCCAGGGGGACTTTGACGCGGTCCGCTCGATTGCGGAAAATCTGAAAAAATCCCAGACCGCCGCCCTATGCCGGGCGTCAAAGTCGGACATCGACCGGGGCTGGGAGGCCATCCGGAATGCGGCCGCGCCGAGGATCCATACATTTATCGCCACGTCCGACCTTCACATGGAATACAAACTCAAAATGGACCGGAACCAGGTGCTCGAAAAGGCTGTGGAAGCGGTTCGGCATGCGGCATCCTACACGGACAATGTGGAGTTTTCAGCAGAAGACGGTTCAAGGAGCGACCCGGACTTTCTCTGCCGGGTATTCGAGGCGGTGATCGATGCCGGCGCCACCACCGTCAATTTGCCGGACACGGTCGGGTACGCGGTTCCGGCGGAATTTTCCGAGCTTGTGACCTACGTCACCCGAAACACGCCGAACATGGCCAAAGCCGTGCTCAGTGTCCACTGCCACAACGATCTCGGCCTTGCCACGGCAAATACCCTTGCAGCGGTGGAATCAGGCGCCCGCCAGGTGGAGGTCACCATCAACGGCATCGGAGAGCGGGCAGGGAACACGTCCCTGGAAGAGGTGGTCATGTCCCTTAATACCCGGCCGAACTTCTTTCCCCATACGTGCGGGATCGACACCACCAAAATCTATCCCACAAGCCGGCTTGTTTCCATGGTCACCGGCATTATGGTCCAGCCCAACCGGCCCGTGATCGGGGCCAACGCGTTTGCGCACGAGGCCGGCATCCACCAGGACGGGGTACTGAAAAATCCCATGACCTACGAGATCATGAAACCGGAGACCGTTGGGGTCAAAAAGAACAATCTGGTGCTCGGCAAGCACTCGGGCAAACACGCGTTTAAAAACCATATCGGGGAGATGGGATACAGCCTGAGTGAAGATGAAATCGACTCCCTGTTTGAAAAATTCAAACAGCTGTCCGACCGGAAAAAGGACATACAGAACGAGGACATCGAGGCGCTGATCAACGAAAGTGTTCTGAGAAGCAATGAAATCTTCCGGCTCGAATATATTCACGTGGCATGCGGCAACACCGTATTCCCCACGGCCAGCCTCCAGCTGTCCATCAATGACCGGCAGGTAAAAGGGGCAAAGGATGGAAACGGGCCAATCGACGCGGTATACAATGTCATTGCCGACATCACCGGCACCAAATCCGAACTGCTGCGGTTTTCCATCAGCGCCCTGACCGAAGGGACGGACGCCCAGGGCGAAGTGACCGTACGGCTGATGGAAGAAGGGCTTGTGGCGCTCGGGAAAGGCGCGGACCCGGACATCATCACGGCAAGCGCGCTCGCCTACATCAACGGGCTCAACCGGCTGGAATACCTCAAGGAGAACCCGTCCATCAAACCGGACAGCCTGTAGCAAGAGGCTTGATACAAGAGACTTGAAACAAGAGACAAGAGACAAGAGTCTGCCTGATTCAAGTTTATTGTAAACGCCCACGTTCTCAGGACACAGGAAATCTTGACGATCACCATGAAGAGCATGAAGTTCATGAAGACGATTCTTCAATTCCTTCATGTCCTTCATGGTGACAATACAGCAGGCCTCTTTGACCTGAATCCCCCGCAGGCAGATTTGATCATTACTTGTATTCTCTACCGATTTTTACTATAGTAGCCGGGTAAACGCAAAACTTACTCAAGTGCGCCTATGCCCCTGTACCGACAAAAATGGTTCCTGGCAACCGGCACCGTGGTTGCCGCCGTATTTCTTTTATTGATGTATCTGAAAATTCAGCCGAATCGTGGCGTTGAACAATCCGCGGAAGATCTTGCTTCCTCTCCGGCCGTGAAAACGGGAGAAACCTGGAAGAGCATTTACTTTGCAGACGAAAAAATCGGGTATGTCAGAAGTGTTCTCAAACAGGAGGAAAAGGGCGCATATATCCTGGAGGAAACCGTTTTCTTCCGGTTCAACTCCATGGGAATGGTGCATGATATCTCGCTTGACACCTCCGCCCGGCTGAAAACGGATTTCAGTCTTGACCGGTTCGATTTCGACATGTCATCCGGCCTGATGACCGTTTCCGCATCCGGGAGGGTATCAGGGGACGAGGTGGTGATCGAAACATCGAATCCCGATACTTCCGGGAAAAGAGAGTTCCGGGTGCAGGTGGATAAAAAACCCTACCTGGTTTCAGGAATGCTCATGGATCTTGCCCGTTCCGGGCCGCCCTTTCCCGACCAAAAGGACTACTCCCTTTTTGATCCGGCCTTCATGAGTTTTTCCGATGCAACCGTTTCATATCACGGCAAACAAACCGTTTCCGTTTCCGGATCACAGACTTCCGCCTTTGCCCTCTCCCTTTCATTCAAAGGATTCACCCAGAAAATCTGGATGGACGAAAACGGCCGATCTCTTATGGAAAAAGGCCTGATGGGTATGAAAATGGTGGCGGATTCCAAATCCAACGCGCTTGACGGGATCGTCAGGAAACCGGGCCGGGATATCACCGACATGGCGGCCGTGTCTTTCAGTAACTTAATTGAAAACCCGGAAAACCTTGCCGAACTCAAAGTGAAGATCACCGGCATCGATCCGTCCGGATTCAATCTGTCCAATCACCGGCAGACCCTGTCCGGCAATATCCTGACCATCCGGAAAGAAACACTTCCCGACCCCGGTGACACTTTGAAAAACGAGCCGAATCTCAAAACATTCACCGAGCCCGAACCCTTCATCCAGTCGGATCACGAATCCGTAATCCAAAAGGCTCGTGAAATCACGAAAGACGCGGATTCGGATCTTGAAAAAATCAGGTGTATCGTCCGATGGGTCCACTACAATATAAGGAAAACACCGGTGGTGACCGTTCCGAGCGCCCTTTCCACCCTTGAGTCCAAAAAAGGGGACTGCAACGAGCATGCCGTATTGACAGCGGCACTGGCCCGTGCCGTGGATATCCCCTGCAGGGTGGAAACCGGTCTTTACTACCTGAATGGAAAATTCCGGTATCATGCCTGGAACGCGTTTTACACAGGCGGCTGGATCACCGGAGATGCGGTTTTCAACCAGATCCCCGCGGATGTCACCCACATCAGCCTGACCTCGGGCGAAGCGCGATCCGAAACCGCGCTTGCCGGCATCATCGGCAGAATCAAACTCGAACCGGTAAACAAGGAAAGCCGATGATCCGACTGTCTCATGTCACAAAACACTACGGCGGATTCAGGGCGGTGGACGACCTCAACCTCACCGTGGACAAGGGCTCCCTTTTCGGTTTCATCGGCCCGAACGGCGCAGGAAAAACCACCACCATCCGCCTTCTGGCCGGTATCCTCGTCCCGGACGCAGGCGACATCGAAATCTGCGGGATCCGCATGGCCGAGAACCCGGAAGAGACCAAGCGCGTCACCGGTTTTATACCTGACCGGCCGTACCTGTACGAGAAACTTACCGGCATGGAGTTTCTCAAATTCACAGCCGACCTTTACAGACTTCCCCCTGCAAGGTTCCGGCAGAGGGCCGAGAAGTACATCGAACTTTTTTCCCTCAAGGACTATCTGTACGATCTGATCGAATCCTACAGCCACGGCATGCGGCAGCGGCTGATCATGGCGGCGGCCCTGGTTCACGACCCCGAGGTGATCATTGTGGACGAACCCATGGTGGGGCTCGATCCTTCGGCCATCCGCATCGTCAAAAAAATGTTCACAGACCTTGCCGCCGCAGGAAAAACCGTTTTCATGTCCACCCACACCCTGCAGATCGCCCAGGAAATCTGTGATACCATCGCTGTCATCCATAAAGGGAAAATCGCGGCCCAGGGCAGCTATGACAGCCTGCAGAGGGAATCCGGTACCACCCGGGCCGATCTCGAGGACATTTTCCTGAACCTGACCGGAGCCTGATTTTTCCATGAACGATATCCGCCTTCTGCTCAAACCCGGCATCCTGGCCCTTGCCAACAAACTCAAAGGAAAAGGCGGAAGGGGTCACAACATCCGGGCGTTGATTCTTTTTGTTATCGGAATCTGTTTCTGGTTCGGGCTGTTCCTGATTTCCAGAAAAGTGCTGCTCTACTTTTCCTCCATCGAGCAGATCGGCACCCTGATCTCGTACAAGCTTCTGTCCATGACCGTTTCCATCTCGTTTTTCCTTCTTCTTGTCAGCGGTATCATCACATCGATATCCCGGTTTTACCTGTCAAAGGACCTGATCATGCTGCACGCCTTGCCTGCCAAACCGGTGAACATTCTTTTGTCCCGGTGGATCGTGAGCCTGTTTGACAGTTCCTGGATGGTATTGCTGTACATTTTTCCGGCTCTTCTGGCCTACCCGGTGGTGTTTGAGACCGGACCCGCCCCTTTTTTCATCATGGCGGTTTCGTTCTGTTCCCTTGCCGTTACCGCTTCCGCGATCGCTTCCATCGGCGTGATGCTGCTGGTGACACTGGTTCCGGCCACAAGGCTGAAAAGCATATTCGCCTTTTTCGGCCTGGCATTGTTTATCGCCCTGTATATCGGATTCCGGATGCTGAAACCGGAACAATTGGTGGACCCGGAAGCATTCAATTCGGTTCTGGCGTACATCAGCGCCCTTAAAACCCCCTCCTCTCCCCTGTTTCCCGGCACATGGGTTTTCGAGGCCATCCGGTCGTCCCTTGAAGGAAATGCCGGCCCCTCTTTGTTCCATATATCCCTTTCAGTAAGCTTTTCCACCTTGCTGGTTCTCGTTCTGGCCGTAACAGGAGATCTGCTGTATTTCAGGGGTGTCACCTCGAGCATCGAGGAAAAAGGAAAAAACACGGGCCACCTGAAGCGAAAAAAGGAAACATGGAAAAACTCCGGATCTCCGGGGCACGCGATCCGGGTAAAAGAGATCCGGTACTTTTTCCGGGACCAGACCCAGTGGGGCCAGCTCTTTCTGGTGGCGGCACTGATCACCATTTACATCTACAACTTCACCGTGTTGCCGTTTGACAAATCACCGATCGGGGAATTTTATCTTCAGAACCTGTTGAGCTTCCTCAACATGGGGCTTGCCCTGTTCGTTCTGACATCGGTTGCGGCCCGGTTCTCCTATCCGGCCGTGAGCATGGAGGCAGGGTCTTTCTGGATGATCCGGTCGGCACCGGTATCCATGATGAAATACCTTTTGATCAAATTTTTCGTGCACTATATCCCGCTTCTAATTCTCACGGAAATCCTGGTGGTGATCACCAACCTCCTGCTCCAAGTCACGGACTTTATGATGCTCCTGTCCGTTGTCACCACGTTTGTCCTGGTGCCGTCCATTGTGGCCCTGGCCATCGGCATCGGCGGGATCTATGCGGATTTCAATCTGGAGAACCCCTTGAAGAGCGTTACCGGATTCGGCGGTATCATGTACATGATTCTGTGTGCGGCAATAACAGGCGGGGTGATTCTGCTGGAAGCAGGGCCCGTGTACACCATTTTCATGGCCGATATCCAAAACCGCACCCTTGCCGACATTGAAATCATCTGGAGCGCAATCGCTTTCTGCCTGGTCCCGGTCATCGCAATCTCCGCCCTCGTCATCCCCCTCAGGCTCGCCGCCCGGCATCTCTCTTCCGGGAACGGTTCCTGAGGGGCACGGCGGGCAGTGAAAGACTGTACCATGTTGCCTGCATGAACCGCACGATACGAAGAACCCCGGCCCTTCAAGCGGCTCCCCTTTCCTGTACGCCGAACCTGCGGGGGAATTTGCCCTCATTACGGGCGAAACCGCAAAAACTGCGGTCCGGTCGGTCCTCAAACAGTTTGCGGTTTTACCGCCCTCCATGAGGGCAAATTGTACCCCCTCCGGTTCTCAATGTACAGGGAATGTGATCCGCTTTCGGGCCTGCTTGCAAAATAGCACCAATGAACCGCCTGACGTTATTACAAAAATTTTTATAAAAATCAGGGCTGCATACAGTGAATGCTTAAAATACCCGGTCAGAGGCAGCAGACGATCCGATATAACCTGAAACGGATTTAAATGTCGGTCGGTTACCGGTCACACGACGTGACCGGTTCCGACATTTACCTCGGAGCAGCCCTGGATGGGCTGCGAGAATGAGTGGAAGGTTATACC
>JAIPEK010000013.1 GCA_021737205.1 Desulfarculaceae bacterium | reverse complement strand
TTATAATCAAAAATCTCTTCCGCTCCCTGGTTCCATATGATGACATCCCCTTTCAGATCAGTGGCCATGATGGCATTGGGCGAACAGAGAATCGTCTTGTCCAGAAAGTCATACGCCTCTTTCATTTTGTTTTCCATTCGCTTTCTGTGGGACTGGTCCACCACGATCCCTTCATACCCGAGCACCTGTCCGTGGGCACCGCATCGGATATGACCGGTCAAAAGAACCTGCATGATACTCCCGTCTTTCCGCTTCCATTCCATTTCATAGTCCAGAACCCGGCCCTTCTCCTCAATGATTTCCATATACCGCTGACGATCCTCCGGCCTTAAATACAGATCCGTGGCCAGATCCAACGCCAGAAACTCTTCCTTGTCATTGTACCCGAGCATCTTCAAAAGCGCAGGATTCACATCCAGGAAACGCCCTTCCCTGCTGCTTTGAAACACCCCGCACCCAACATTTTCAAAAAGTCGGCGGTAATCCTCTTTTGAAGATTTGAGCTTTGCCTCCTGCTCCTTTTTCCGGGTGATATCCTTGTAAATGGAAAGTTTGGACGTAGTCCCGTCCCGATTGTCCACCGGTATTTCAATAACTTTGAAACTCCTGTCCAGCCATTCGATATAAACTTCTTCGGAATGGGTTTCCTTGTGATGGAATACATTTTCATAATTGCACCACTGGCAGGGAGTATCGCGGCGATTGATCACCTCGTAGCATTTTCCGCCGATACCATCTCCGAAAAGATTCATCATGGCGGTGTTCATATATTCGATGGTATAATCTTTTTTGATTATATAGATACCATCTTCCAAGGCTTCAAGAAGTTTCGGGGCGTTTTCCTTCTTCATGAGACTCTCCGGATCCTGGCTATTGTTATTAAATCAGCTTTGGGAATTACGTATTCCCCTGTTCTTCAAAACTTTCCACCCGGTATACCCGGACTTCAAGATCTCCTTTTTTCCACTGGTCCGCCGGCAATCCGGCTTTCCTGCAAAGGTGCGAGAGAAATTCCTCCGGTTCGGAGACCTGCTCCCACACCTGGGGAAGAAACGTGGCCTTTTTGCTGCCTTTTCCGATGATCAGGCCGTCCGAATAAGGAGTAATTTTGGACACAAGATCCTCTTTATCAGTGTATTCAAGGGGAACCGGCTTTGTGAGAATACTCACCTCGATTTGGACCCGATCCAGCTCTTCCTGCTCAAGAGGAGGGAATCTGGGATCTTCGAACGCGGCATTCAAAGCGTTATGTCTCACCCCTTCCACCACTGTTCCGTCCGGTTCAAGATTCCCGATGCATCCCCTCAGCTTTCCGTCCATCAGAAGAGTCACAAAGACACCCCGTTTTTTTGCAAAAGGCGCATCCGAAAATGCTTTTTTCCGAAAATCCGAATCTTTTTTACCCTTTTCGATTCCGAGTTTCCGGGCGATACTCATCCGAGCAAGCTTGAGAAGCAAAGCCCCCTGTTGCTCCGTAAATTCGTCTTCCATAAATCATCCGCTCCAGTGGATTATTGTTTTTAAACCTTTATTCCCTTGCTTTCAAAACGCTTCTTCATACTGTCATGATGGGAACCTTTCCAGAAGATCCGCATACAGTCCGGACAGATATAAAACGTATTATAGTATTTTTTCGTTTTCGGTGCCAATCGATGAATAATTTTTTCCTTTTCGATCCGCTCAAGCCTTGTGTTGCAACTGCTGCAGCGGGAAAAAAAATTGAACGGACCTGTTATACCGAAAAAATGCAACGTTTCATAAAGCTGGTCATACGGATTGTGGTTTCTCAACCGCCTTGCGAACACAATCTTTTTTCTTTTCAGAAGATCGGTATCCCGTGTCAGCACCACCCGCTTTTCTTCATCGGCGATCCGGGCAATGGTCTTATCGGAAAACGAATCTGAAACCTGTACATCAAAACCGAGCATGATCAGAAGCCGGCCGAGCTTCATGACATTGACATCGGCAAGAAACCTCAGCTCATCCAGTGCCTCTTTGCGGAGATAGCTCGGCCGGGTGACATCATACGGGGATTTGATTTCTTCCACAACAAGCTCGCCGTCGGATTCCGGATTAAAAGAAAAATCCACCGACATTCTGTTGAATAAAAGGTTGCCGATTTCCGTATGAGGAACCCGGAAGGATTCCACAATATCCTTTACCGACGCCTTGCGAGCCAGTGTATGTTTAAATACGCTCCGTTGACTCGTCCGGCTCAGGAAAAAATTCACTTCCCCTCTGAATATGATGGTAAGTTTCATAAAACTTGGACCGTTTGGGTATCTGTTTGAATGTATTTATAATGGAACGTCCATGAACAAGTCAATTCCTGATGCGTACAAAAAATCAAGATAACGTAAGAATAATCAAGCAATCAATACCCGTCCATATGGTCATACCATGGTCGAAGCTTTATAATATAGCCGTTGTAAAAAAAATACCGGACACCGATTTTGCCATATTACACCCTCAATACCGCTAATCCGGTTTGACTTGATTTACCAGAGAAAATATTCTGTGAACAGTGTGGACGAAAGTCACAATAATAGATTCCTCCGATTTCAGCCCAAAACATCAAAACGTACGAAAAAAGGGGCGCTGCCATGAACTTGATTGATAAAGCATTGATTTGCAAATTAAAGGAAAAAGGAATTGAAGAGTCTCTGGTTCCGGGATTTTTGCGTACCCTGGCCAATGCACTGATGATCAATCCGTCCATGTCCTCCCTGCAGCTGAACCACCGCCTGAAATATCTCGGGTGGGACGACGTCGAGCTCGACTGGAGAACCATGGAGCTTGCCAGGGCCTTTTTCGAGGCCAAAGGGATCTCAACTCTTGAATACCGGCCGGCCCCCTGGTATGTGAACAACAACGGTTCCGAAGTGAATGCCGTATAAACACTCCGGCGGACGGGTTGTTTCACCGCAAGGCCATTGGTGGTTCTCTGCTGAAACGCATATCAGTCTTGTTTTCCCGTAAAGGATTCCCTTGCTACCGCCGGTTAAAGTATTGTTCCACAAGTTTCTCTGCAAGCCCGGTATACTCTCTGGCGCTCAGCTTTTTCATCCGTTCTTTGAAATCGGAAGGTACTTTTTCAAGTGTGTCAATAAAGCTTTCATATTCATTCCGCCCGATTTCCTCGCCTCTTGTCAAATCCTTGAGCCGCTCATACGGGTTTTCCTCCCCGCAGACCCGCATCAATGTCTGGAACGGTTCGGCCAGAAGAGCGCCGTTGTCATCCAGATCCCGGTTCAAAACACTTGCGTCGATATCGATTTTACCGATTCCTTTGACCGCGTTTTTGACACCGACGGTAAAATACCCGAAAACCGTCCCCAGGCTCCTGAGAACCGTTGAATCGCTCAGATCCCGCTGGAATCTGGACTTTAACAGTTTTACGGCCATGTGTTCCATCAGAGAGACGGCAAGCCCCATGTTGCCCTCGCTGTTTTCAAAATCGATCGGGTTGACTTTATGGGGCATTGTGGAGGACCCGGTTTCCCCTTTGACCACACGCTGCCTGAAGTAGCCCAGGCTGATATACCCCCACATGTCCCGGTCGAAATCGATGATCACGGCCGATGCACGGACCATGGCATGCAGGATGTATGAAAGCGAAGCGTTCGGGTTGATCTGCGTGGTAAACAGTACCGGTTCCAGTCCCAGTTTTTTCGAAATAAAAGTAGAGGACGCTGAGATCCAGTCCACATCCGGATAAACAAAATGGTGGGCATTAAAATTTCCGGTGGCCCCGTTGAGCTTGGCCTGGACTTTTTTTTCGGCAAGAATGTCCCTTTCCTGGCGGATCCGCCAGGCAAAATTCACGAATTCCTTGCCCACGGTGGTCGGAGTGGCGGGCTGGCCGTGGGTCCTTGACATCATGGGAACCGATTTGTACTCTTTGGCCCTGTTTTCGATTTTTTCCAGAAGTTCATCCAGAAGTTCCACCACTACGGCCTTTCCTGCCCGAATCATCAGCGCATAGGACGTGTTGTTGATGTCATCGGACGTACAGGCGAAATGAACCCACTCTTTCAAACGGGTCAATCCGTACTGCTCCAGCCGCTCTTTAATAAAATATTCCACCGCCTTGACATCATGATTGGTGGTTCTTTCAATTGCCTTGATCTTTTCCGCATCCTCTTTTGAAAAGTCTGTGTACACGGCGTCCATTTTTTCAAAATCCGATTTTCCGGCATCATCAAGCTTCAAATCCGCCAATATGTATTTGAGCCACTCAATCTCAACGAAAATCCGGTACCGGATCAATCCGAATTCGGAAAAAGTATCGCAAAGACTGTCCGTCAATCTTCCATATCTGCCGTCCAGAACCGAAAGTGCTA
This sequence comes from Desulfarculaceae bacterium, assembly GCA_021737205.1. Classification (GTDB taxonomy): domain Bacteria; phylum Desulfobacterota; class Desulfobacteria; order Desulfobacterales; family Desulfobacteraceae; genus JAIPEK01. Next base: position 13,561 of record JAIPEK010000013.1, on the reverse strand, counting down.
TGATATCATTCATACTTACCTCGTTGTTTTCAAGTCACGGTTTTCAGTGCCCTTTGATTTCACTTTTCATATAACAGCCATGTCCTGACGGACACAACGAATGATGAAAGATCACCATGGAAGAGCATGAAGTTCATGAAGGTTTTGCTTCAGTTCCTTCATGGCCTTCATGGTAAAAAATGTTATTCTTTCATATAAAAAACAGCCGTGATGCATCACAGCATCACAACAGAGCTTGAAATCTGAATGAGGCATGTTCTTGTCTCATGTTTCCAGTTTCCAGTCTCTTGTCTGATATATATTGTAAACAGAGGATACGCAAACATTTTATTGGATATGAAGACATTCACTTGACAAATTGTGTTTAATTAAAGTATTTTACCAGAACTTTAATCACGGCGGCAAAATTATTTCATTTGTTTCAGGAGTAGTTTGAATTATGACTTTGACCAAAACCAATATTACGGAAACCATCGAACAGGAGCTGGATCTGTCAAGATCCGACGCATACAACATAATGGAGGAATTTTTGGAGATTATCAAGGAAACCATTGAAAACGGGGAAGATTTGATGATCAGCGGTTTCGGTAAATTCTGCGTGAATGAAAAAAAGGCCCGCAAGGGACGGAATCCGGCGACCAATGAAGAAATGATTCTCCCTCCGCGACGGGTGGTCACCTTTAAATGTTCAGGCAAACTACGGGATCTTGTGAACAACAAGAACTGACAAACCGCGCTTTATGACGCTTTCCTCCAACTGTATCACTTTCATCATCCTTTTTACAATCCTGGCAGACTTTCTTTTTTATGTGCTTCTGAATTACTCTCATCCACCGGTACTGGATCGGATCCGGCGGCTGGGGTCCATCAGCGGACCGTCCCCCTGATGTGCATTTCCATGGCATGCCACACCGTCTCTCGGATATCCTTTGTTTCAAACAGCAACTCGTGATACCCCTGCGCCACGGGAACGAATGAGCATCCCGGCGCCATATCGGCAAATCGTTTCTGGGCATCGACATCCACCACCCGGTCTTCCAGCGCCCCGACCAGAAGTACCGGCTCGGTCACGCCGGCGGCATACGCAGGATCTTTCAGAAGTTCAATGGACCTGAACGCCGCATGGAGCCATCCCCATGTCACATCTCCCAATGCAAGATCCGGATTATTTTCAACAGCCCGGGGATGAATCCGGAATTTTTCCCGGTCATGTGTAAACAGGTTGTCTTCATACCGGACGTTTCCCGGTATATAATCCTTGCCTCCGAGCACATACTTTTCGGAGAACCCGTACCTGCAGGCGAGCTTTGCGATCAACCGGGCAATGCGTTTGGGGAAGGGACCGGTCACGATATCGATCATCGGGCTGATCAGAACCGCTTTGTGCACTATTCCCGGATATTCTTTCATGAATCGAAGCGCAATATGACCGCCCATGGAATGGGCCACGAACACCACCGGCAGGCGGTCGGGATTGATATCCCTGTCGAACAGCATTCGAAGATCCGAAAGATAGTCATTGAAATCTTTGATATACCCTTTGTGCCGGTTGGCAAGCTCCCGGTCCGACAAGCCCTGGCCCCGCCAGTCCAGTGTGGCCACATCAAATCCTTTTTTCTGAAATTCCCCGACGATATCTGCGTACTTTTCGATAAATTCGGCACGTCCGTTTAAAACCACCACGAGCGCACCAGGGTCGGGCTGAAAGGAATGGGCGGTGGCGTACCGGATTTTGACCCCGTCACGGGCGGTGAAACAATCAAAGTCCATGGATCGCTTACCGGTCACCGCTTTACATTCTTTTGTATTCAACACGGTTGCGGCCCTTTTCCTTGGCCTCGTACAACGCCTGATCAGCTTTCTTCAGAAGCATTTCAGGTTCCAGGCCATTCTCCGGAACAGCGCTTGCCACTCCTACGCTTACCGTGATGCAGGTATCGATCAGGGATGTTTCATGGGGAATATTCATGGATCGTACATGGGACCGTATCTTTTCAGCCACGCACCGCCCGCCTTGGGCTCCTGTATGAGGCAACACGAATGCAAACTCTTCTCCCCCGTATCTGGCGGCAAGATCCGTGGTGCGCCGCCCGCTGTCTTTCATGACTTCGGCCACTGCTATCAGGCAATCATCTCCGGCCTGATGGCCGTAAGTATCATTGTAAAATTTAAAATAATCGATATCACAGATGATCACGGAAAATTCCTGGCCGCTTCTCCTGTGCCGGGCCCATTCAGCGGCCAGGTACTCATCAAACCTCCTTCTGTTGGGAATCTGCGTCAGGCCGTCCTGAACCGATAAAAGTTTCAGTTTATCATTGGCCTCCTGAAGGTCGGTCTCGGCCCGAACAGTGTCGCTGATATCCATGGTATATCCGTCAAATCCATTGATTCTGCCGTATATGTCCCGGGTGATCTTGGCATAACACTGCACCCAGACTCCGGAGTTGCCCTTTCTGCGAAGCCGGGCCCGAAACCGTTTCACCTCGTCCGCCTCATACAGGTGAAACATGAATTCCCGGCCCTTTTCCCGTTTGACGAACAGCTGGGCTGCCACATCACTGATTTTCTGCACAAGGGCGCCGGCGGATTCGTAACCGAGCATCCAGGCAAATTCTGGATTGGCCGATTCAATGCTTCCGTTGATATCGGCATGGAACATGCCCACAGGGGCGAACATGTAGATGTCGTTGAGCTGCTTTTTCGCTTCCCGTGTACTGGTGTTCAAATGAATCAGCTTTGTAATGTCCCTTGCCAGGATGGCAATGCCGAGTTTCTCCCCGCAGGTGTCGGTGATGGGCGAATAAAAAAGATCATACCAGACCTTCGCTCCGCTGGAGCGTTGCATGGTGTCACTTGAAAATCCGGCGTTCGAAAGCGCAAGCAGCATTTCCCGGTCAAGAGGGACGCTCCGGTCCAGCGGAACCGCCATGGCCTCTTCCTCGGAAATCCCGAAAAGGCCGGCGGCGCCGGGATTCCAGGTAAATACGTTCAGCTCGGTATCCGCCTCGATATACGCCATCCCCGCCTGGCCGATCAGGTTGGACAAAGCGATGACCCGGTCCAGTAACTTTATATCCATAGTCGTATGTAAAAATTCCCGGTTTTCATTCTGTCCTAAATAGTATGATTTCAGATCTTTTTCAATATGAAAAAACAGTCTATAATTGGCTCGGCTGTAAAATAAAGGGAGGTTGTATGACAAGACTGATTGTTACTGCGGATGTTCACGGAAGTTTTTCCACCTGGCTGACGCTGAAAGAGCTGATGACCGAAGACGACGTTCTGGCCATAGCCGGGGATCTGTTTGACACGAAATTCGGGAACAGGCTCGATACAGACTTTCAGCCCGAGAGTATACTGGAGGATTTGCCGACGGTGGCGGACAGAATGTTTTTTGTCTACGGAAACTGCGATACGGACAGCTTTCTTCCGGGTTACAGCCGGCACCTTGAATTCAATATGTTCGACAGAGATTTCCTGCTTTGCCACGGACACCGGTTTCCGCCTGAAACCACTACCGACCCGGATATTGTCATTACGGGACACACACACATGGCAAAAATGGAAAGGGTCAACGGGGTGATACACATGAACCCGGGGTCTTTGAAAAAACCGAGAAACAGGATCTATACTTACGGAATCGTCGAGGATGAAACCGCAAAAATTGTGGATATCAAAAGCGGGGCAGTGCTTTTCTCACAAGTGATCTGACCGAAGGAAAACATTTTATTTCTCCACTCTTTTGATTCTCGAGATCCGGGTGACCGGCCCGACCGGTCCCGGATTAGTCTCCCGCCTTCGCTGGGAAGACATCATTTTCTTTTTCAGTTTCATATACGTGGAGTAGTTGTACACGCTCCGGTCCCGAAAGCGGCCACCCCTTCCCCTGCCAGGTGTTCCGGTTCCATTGCCTGCGGATGCCTGGAAACTTTTACAAAATTCCTGCCGGAAAGATCTTTTTCTCCGGCCTGTCCGGCGCCTGCCGGGCCGGCTTGCACAGGTACCTTCGGAACCGCCCCGGTTTTTCTTCTCCGATCCGGGATGACTGGTTTTCCGTTTTTGAGAAAACGATTTTTTCCAGTCTCGAACAAAAGAGAAAAAGGGTTGTCCGGGTTCCGCGGCAGGCGCTGTTTTCTCTTTATCAACCGCTTCCCGGGGTCTCGAGGATTTGAGTTCCTGCTTCAAAAGTTTGAAGGCAAGGTTGATTTCCTTCATCCGTGCGTCCCCTGCCCCGCTTTCCGGGCTGTACTTGACCCGGTCCGGATGATACCGTTTGGCAAGTCTCCTGAAAGCCTCCTTTGCATCATCAAGGTCGGCGGAAGGAGTCAGCTCCATGATCCTCAGTGCGGTCTGAATATCCATATCTCTTCCTTTCTATGCCACAACCCGGATTTTGTCAACCACCTTCTCTCAATGGTTTTGATTCCCGCCTCCATAAGTGATATGATACGGCAAAACCAACGGAGGACACATGAACAAACAAGATATTATTCCCTTTATATTCGGAAAAGACCCGGATCTCGATGCCTGGTTCACATCTTTCTTCCTGGAAAACCATATTGACCATTTCGCCTATCCGCTGAAAGCCGGCTCCAGGGAACAGGTGGAATTCATGGTGTATATTCCGGACAATGAACGGTACTACCCCTGCTCCGACCACATGTTCGCCTCGATCATGTCCCGATCCAACACGGATTTTGTGGAAAAACGGTATATCAAAGCCCACGGCAAAATCAGAAACCTGATCGATGAACTCATTTCTGCGGAGAATGAAAACGCCTTTTTAAAATCCCTCATTCAAATCAAATACAACCACGAGATTCAGATCGGACTGATCATTCCCTCGCGGCTTGAAAAACGCCTTTTCAAAATTTTTGTCAGCCGCACTCATATTGAAGATCCCTGTTCGGAACACAAGCGGAACAGGAACCAAAAAGCCAGACATATGCTTGATTCCGAGGCTTTCAGAGCTGCGCTGGATCATACGGATGAATCCTTTTCCTGCACCGCGGAGAGCAGTCTTGAAGAAATCAAGGAAAAAATCGAAACCCTGGAACTTTGGCGACTCTGCACCCTGATGGGGGCGGAGCCCCTCTGGCAGCCGGACAATCCTCCCCAAACAGACAAAAATGATTTTCTTTCGATTTTCAACACTCAGATCACAGGTAACGGTTTTGACATCCTTTCCGGAAAACTGCGGCGGAAAAAGAGGAGAATTCTCTGGCTGTCCAACGAAGCCGGAGAAATCATGATGGACATTTTCATGATTCAGCACCTTGCCGGCGAAGGGCATACGGTGATTCTCTCGGTCAAGGACGAATCCTTTTTCACCAAAGTTTCCATTGTGGACGTTCACAATGACCCCGCACTCTCGGCCTCCCTTGAAAACGCAAGCTTTATACACGGAAAGAATCTGAGCAAAAATTCTCTTGTGAACATGCTCAAGTCCAATAAAAACATCTTCATCGTATCGGACGGAACCCGGGAAAATCTGAATCTGCTTTTTGTTTCCACCACCTTTTCCAGGCTGTTCAAAGAAGTGGATTTCGTTGTCTCAAGAGGACACGGCCAGAAGAAAAGGCTGTTTGACTCCCACTTCGAATTTACACAGGATATCTTCAGTATCACCAATACTGCGGATGGGCAGGTCTGTATAGATCTCAAGAAAAAGGCGGAAAGCGCGGTGAAATTCTCCCACGAGGCCCTTGAAATAAAGGCCGGGAACATCATAGACCAGATGAAAAAGGCCGGACATGAAAAAATGACCGTGATGTTCTACAGCGGGATTGTCGGCTCGATTCCCGGGAAAATCGATGTGGCCAAAAAGATCATGGCCGTGTTTATCGATCATCTGCAGAAAGAATCGACCAACCTGTTTATCATCAATCCATCCCTTTACTACGAAGCGGGCATGGATGCGGACGACCTGATGTATATGTGGGAAATCGTGCAGAGAAGCGGTTTTATCGACATCTGGCGGTTCCAGACAGCGGACGACATATCCAAATCTTTTGCCCTGATGAATGAAAAAGTTCCTCCCGAGTGGATCGGCAAGGACGCCACCTACAGCACCGGCTGCACAAAAGAGATAAAGATCGCAAAAGAAGTCCAGAAAAGATATCCGGAAATGCAGATTATCGGGCCTTCCGTGGAAAAATTCATGCGGCGCCACGAATACGGCGTGGGCAGTATGCATGACAAAACACTGACCCGGTACTGACCCGAAAAGTCCCTGATCCGGCGTATGTCAGGCGGATTTTTGCTCCTTTTCCAGGTCTTTCAGCGCCAGATAAAACGCGCCCACAGCAAGCTCTGCGCAATGAGATTCCTGATCGGGCAGTGTCTTCAGGTATCCGGCCACATCCTCATATGTGATCTCCCATGCCTTTTCCACCGGCCTTCCCTGCGCCAGCTTTATGACAGTATTCGCACATGCGTGTGTATTCACGCATCCGTCCACGTCATATGAAACACTGGTGATTCCGCCGTCCTTTTCGTGAAGGAAGAATTCAACCGTATCCCCGCAATCCCCTTTTCTTTTCCCGTATCCGTCCGGATTTTCGATTCGCTCCAGATGATCCCTGCTCATGGCCATCTCGAGAAATTCAAGGGAATGATCGTTCCAGAAATCAAATGTTTGTTCCGCCATATTTCGCATCTTTAATCTTCTAAAAGCTGGTCGGGGCGGAGTGATTCGAACACTCGACCCCAGGGTCCCGAACAGAAGTTCTTTTTATAAGCACCTAATATCAAAATAAATATCCTTGAAAATTTTGGGCACTCTTTTTAGTGATCAGGTTCATAAATTGGTGTTCTACTCGCCATCCTGCCTTCCAGGATAATAGTCCATGGCAGAGCATATAGAATCCACAAATTGTTTCATTACTTCATTATCCGTTATTATACGCGCTTGCTCAACCAAGCCTTCCGGCATAATAGTGGCAAATCTTAAAAAAAAGATGCCATCTTCCCTTGCCATTGGTACTATATAATCCACCCATGTGGGGGGCAAATCGTTATTGATTTGAATATTTAAAGCTTCTGCGTTTTCAGAGGTTGTTTCTTCTTCTTTATTCATGCTCTTTTCCTCAATTTTTTGTAACCTTTACCCAGGTATATGGTATTTTTGACTGACTCTCCCTGTTTTGCTCTCCATTGACCTGTTGGGAGCTCCCTATCAGGAAAAGGTTTTTCATATATAGGGGCATGCTTGGACGGAACCCGGTTTGTGATAATTTTAAATTTTGTCTCTATGTCTTTTATATGCAAAGGGAATCTGCCATCACCTTTTTCTTTATATAGATTAACAGACCTGAGATGGTAAAAAATTTTTCCCTCTAACTTCACAGAGTATATAAACCCTCTTCTTATTCTGGGATGTTTATGCATAGCTTGACGGGAAATACCTATCATTTTGGCCGCAGCAGTGGCGCCTATGAAATCTTTAACAGGCAGATTCTCAATAAGGCGCCTTTGGATTTCCTCCCCGCGCCTATCGACTTGTTTTGCGGTTTTTGCAGGGTATAGTTTTTGACCGCATCTTTCACATTCCAGATATTCGACATTTGAAACTTTAAAAGTGCCTATGTTTTTTCTTTTTTCAATTATCTCGCCGTGTTTGGTAACAAATTGTTCCCCGCAATCCAGGCAACGCATGGTTCTCTCCTTTATATAGTTTTGAAGCTTCCGATAATCAACATCCCATCTTCAAAGTGAAGATGAGTGTAAACATTTTCACCCATCAACCCGTATGCTCGATAATGATCAATCCATAATTCAGGATTGGTGAAGTGTTGCTTCCTATGTGAAAAATCTTTGAGCTTCAATTTCAATATCGCTCTTTCAATGTCTTCTGTCTCCCATTGAAATTCATCCCAAGCTGTCCTCCGTGCGCTTGGGGATATTAAAAAATTTTTTTCTTTTATAGCCTCCTTCACTTTTCCAATTGAATGATATGGTTTGTCTGGAAGGCCTTTACCCATTTTATATCACCATGGGTTGACATACGTCAACTTTAAAAGTGCACAATTTTTTTTGGGGTAGTATGATTCCATCAAAAATCAATCATCGGACCGTGTTTTCCGCCCGCCAGTCCACATCATGCCATGTACACCTGTTCAGTTCGCTATATGCAGGCCGCAACCATGCATAATTATTGATCAGCAGCAAACCGCTTCCCGAACGGCAGGATTTATTTTTAATTTTTTAGGCTAATAATTAGCGGGTTTTATTTTTGAAATCTTCTAAAAGCTGGTCGGGGCGGAGTGATTCGAACACTCGACCCCAGCGTCCCGAACGCTGTGCTCTACCAGACTGAGCCACGCCCCGACAGCGGTATTGAATCGGAAGACAAAATACGCCCTTTTTTTTTCATTGTCAATGAAAAAGGTTGTCTTTTATGATGGTGGCCTCTCTTGCCGGGCCAACGGATATCAGTTTGATCCTGACCTCTGTGATCTCCTCGATCCGTTTGAGATACTTCTTTGTCTGTTGCGGCAGTTCATTGTACGTCCGGGCGCCGGAAGTGTCCTGTTTCCATCCGGGCAGGGTTTCATACACCGGGGTGCAGTTGTTTAAAATCTCGATACTTGCCGGAAAGTCTTTCAGCACCTCTCCTTTGTATTCATAACCGGTACAGATACAAATCTCTTCCAGATCGTCGAGTACATCCAGCTTGGTGATGGCGATTCCGCTCAGGCTGTTCAGCCGGACTGCGTTTTTCAGCATCACGGCGTCCAGCCATCCGCACCTTCGCCGCCTTCCGGTGGTGGCACCGAATTCGGAGCCCTTTTCCTGGAGTTTTTCTCCGACTTTATCGAAAAGCTCGGCGGGGAACGGTCCCTGCCCGACCCGGGTGGTGTACGCTTTTACGATTCCGAGAATTTCATGCAGGTGGTTGGGGCCGAGCCCGGCTCCGCAGGCGGCATTGCCGGAAACGGTGTTGGAGGAAGTGACAAACGGATAGGTGCCGTGCTCCACATCCAGGTGGGTGCCCTGGGCCCCTTCGAACAAGATTTTTTTGCCGGCCCGTGTTCCTTCGTAAAGCAGTACGGAGACATCCGCAATATAGGGAATCAGGCGCTCTTTGAGCTCAATGAACTGGTCGATCACCTTTTCCGGGTCAACAGGCTCTTCATTGAAATACTTTTCAAGATAAAAATTTTTTTCGTCCAGAATGGCCTTTACTTTTTCCACAAACAGGTCCTGTTCCAGAAGATCGGCAAAACGAATACCCCTTCGTGTGGCCTTGTCTTCGTAACAGGGACCGATTCCCCTGCCGGTGGTGCCGATTCTGCCCTTTCCCTTTTTCGCCTCCCTGGCTTTGTCAATGCGCTTGTGGTAGGGCATGATCATATGAGCGCGGTTGCTGACCTTGAGCATATCCGGGGAGGCGTCAATACCGTTTTCGTTGAGGTAGTCCACTTCTTGTATAAGCACCTCGGGATCCACCACGACTCCGTTTCCTATAAAGCATTTCTTTTTCTGTATAATCCCGGAAGGGACCAGGTGGCTTATGATTTCCTTTCCCTGGACGACCATGGTGTGGCCGGCATTATTTCCTCCCTGGAACCGGACCACATGATCGGCATACTCGCTCAACAGATCAACGATTTTTCCTTTTCCCTCATCTCCCCACTGGGTTCCGACAACTACTGTGTTTGACACGTTCGGCTCCTTTTATTTTTAAAAAACATTTTCAGAATTTCAGATGTCTCTTCCCCCATTACCCCCTGTCTCACTTCGACCTCATGGTTGAGTCCGACCCCGGCCGCAAGGTTGACAACGGATCCGGCGCCGCCCCATTTGGGATCTTTTGCTCCGAACACGATCCGTTTGATCCGGGCATGGACAACAGCGGCCATACACATGATACAGGGTTCAAGGGTGGCATACAACACGGTGTCTATCAATCTGTAATTTCCGAGGGTTCTGGCCGCCATCCGTATGGCTTCGATCTCCGCATGGCATGTGGGATCACATGCGGATATCGGCCGGTTGTGACCGCACCCGACAATATCTCCCGTTTTGGACACCACGACGGCCCCCACAGGGACTTCATCCAGCCGACCTGCTTTATTAGCCTGTTCAAGGGCCAGTTTCATATAATATTCATCCATCATACGCAACAGTTATATTAACCTTTTGATCCAAGGTCAATTATTTTCACTCGGTGATCAAGTTTTTATATCTGACTTCTCGCAAATCAATCAGGTCTGCCCTCTCACAGTCAACTTGTGATCTTTTCCTGCCGAACGCTGACTGTCCGTTTGAACAAAAATATTTTGCATTCTAAGCAATTCTGGTGTAAGATGTTTGGATTCAGTTAGGGATTTATTAGATTTTTATTACATAAAATTGGAGGGTATAATGGGTAAAACAATAAGCCGAATGTTTATTTTTGTATCGTTGGCTCTTATTTTAACCGTTGCAACGGCAGCGGCGGATAAGTCCGACAAAGTCAAGATTGCCAAAGTCGGATGGACCGGGGTCACAATTAAAAGCGAAATTGCTGAATTCACCCTGACCAACCTGGGGTATAAAGTCGATAATGTCACCATGTCCGTGCCGATCGTATATGCAGCACTTTCCACCAAAGATGCCGACTTTTTCCTGGGAAACTGGATGCCTTCCATGGCGAATATTGCGGACAAATATTTCGAAGAAGGCACCGTAATCAAGTACTGCAAAAACATGCCCGGTGCCAAGTACACACTGGCAGTACCGAGCTACTGTATTGATATGGGCCTGAAAGACTTTTCAGATATCGCAAAGTTCGGGGACGAGCTGGAATGGAAAATCTACGGGATTGAAGCCGGTAACGACGGAAACAAAGTGATTCACAAGATGATTGACAACGACATGTTCAATCTCGGAAAATTCGAACTGGTTCCCTCCAGCGAGATGGCCATGCTGGCCCAGGTTCAGTCCTACGCAAAAGAAAAAAAACCGATTGTTTTCTTAGGCTGGGCACCCCACAGCATGAACGAAAGAATCGACATGACCTATCTGACCGGCAGCACGGCTGAAACATTCGGTCCCAATGACGGTTCCGCAACAGTGTGGACCAACACCAGGGTCGGCCTTGAAAAAGACATGCCGAACGTTGCCCAGTACCTTCGGAACCTTGATTTTCCGGTGTCCATGATCAACCAGATCATGACCGAGCTTCACGAGGACAACACCCTTTCCCCGAAAGAAGCGGGACTGAAATGGGTGAGCAACCACCCGGAAAAATACAAAGAATGGCTCAAAGGTGTGAAAACTTTTGACGGAAAGGCCGCCATAGACGCATTTGAACCCGCTTTGAAAAAAGCGGTTCAATAACAGCCCCTCTTTCGGATTCATTTCCTTATCAATCCAGCCCATATCCGGCGCCTTTGCCCTGATATGGGCTGTTTTTCTTCAGACAGTGCCTCCTTTGAAAACAAGCGGTTATCCCAACCCCAACTTCCCGTATTACATACATTGATGAATGCCTCGTTTGGAAAATTCATTTGCATTCATTTTTTTCATAATGTACCTTGTGACAGATTACAAGAACGCATATTCACGGAAAAATGGTTGTAAAAGATGGATCAAAAACCGAATTTCGAGGAAAGGGAACCCCGGGATGTCTCCGGGGAAGTTATTGAAACCAGGCGGATACTCAATACGGTCCTCGAAGGAATCCCCGACCCCATGTTCGTACTGAACCAGGATATGAAGATCGTCATGGCCAATAACGCCGTTCGAAAATACTACGGTGCGTCCCCGGAATCCGAACTTCTGAATCTCCCCTGTTATGAAGCCCTGATGAAAAGAAACGCGCCTTGCGCAAACTGCAGGGTACAGGATGCGCTGAAGCACACGGAATACATGTGTTATGAAAGAGACGGGCTCCTTGATCCGGAAACACGGGAACAGGTGACGATCTGCCCGGCGGCGGCCCCGGATTCTTCACAAAAATACGTGAGCGTGCGGGTCAATGATATCACCGATGCCAGAAAAATGGATTCGGAACTCGCCCATGCCGACAGGATGATCAATATGGGGGTGTTATTGTCCGGCATGGCCCACGAAATCAATAATCCCAACAGTTTTATCATGCTGAACGCCCAGCTTCTGGAGAAATCCTTCAAAAGCATTCTTCCGATTCTTGAAACCTATTATGAAGAAAACGGAGAGTTCAGCATCGGCGGCCTGCCGTATACGGAAATGCGCAAAGAAATACCCGACCTGTTGGAGGGAGTCCGGAAAAGCGCCATGCGGATCAAGCAGATTATCAGCGATGTAAAGAATTTTGCCGGAAAAGAGGAAGGGAATGTCAAGGATTCCGTGGATATAAACCAGGTGATACAGGATGCGGTGAGACTTACTCGAAAACTGATCACGGATACCACCGACCATTTCTCGGTTGACCTTGCCGAGAACCTGCCGTACATCCGGGGAAACCGCCAGGCCATTGAACAGGTCATAGTGAACCTCATCCAGAACGCCTGCCAGGCCATTGAGGAACGACACCAGTCCCTGTCCATCACATCGGCGTTTCTGGAGGACAACAACTCCGTGCAGATCGAAGTAAAAGACCAGGGAAAAGGGATTTCCCAAGAGAATAGAAACGACATAATGGACCCGTTTTTTACCACAAGACGGGAGACCGGCGGCACTGGACTCGGATTGTCCACATCCCTGAATACGGTCCGGAATCACGGAGGAACCATTAAAGTGGACAGCCGGGAGGGAGAGGGAGCCGGTTTCCGGATTGTCCTGCCCCTGTCTTCGAGCATCTCCCCTGTCAACGTGCTGATCGCGGATGATGATCCCGCATCCAGAAAAATCATCAGGCTCATCCTCGATAAAACCGGCCGGTTTGATTTCAGGGAGGCGGAAAGCGGTGCGGACGCATTGATACAGATGGGCCAGGATCCGCCGGATCTTCTGATCCTGGATATCCATATGCCGGACATTGACGGGTATGAAGTCTGCCGGATCCTGCGGAACAATACCGAGCTGTCCCGGGTGCAAATTATCGTGATTACCGGGCTTGTAAATACAGCAAAAGCGGAAAAAATCCTGGAGCTCGATTATGAAAATATTCTCGAAAAACCCGTGAACCGCGACGAGTTACTTAAAACCGTATACAGTGTTCTCGAGGACGGATTATGAACCTGCGCCTTTTTCCGGCAAACCCGGTGCTTCTTGTGGATGATGAAGAATCCGCATTAAAGAGCTTTGATCTTGCACTGCGTCCCAAGGGAATCAACCATACCGTAAAAATTTCGAATGCGCGGGACGTCATGCCGTTCGTGTCCCAAAATCCCGTAGCAACAATCCTTCTGGATATCTCCATGCCGGAAGTTTCAGGAAATGAACTTCTTTCTGAACTTACAAAGGAATACCCCCACATACCGGTGATCATTATTACAGGACACAGGGAGGTGGAACTGGCTGTTGAATGCATGAAAAACAATGCATTCGACTACATGGTCAAACCCATAGAAAACAGCCGCCTGGTATCCGGCGTCAAAAGAGCGGTTGAGTTAAGACGGCTTTATGATGAAAACGAGCTTTTAAAGCA
>JAIPEK010000012.1 GCA_021737205.1 Desulfarculaceae bacterium | reverse complement strand
GAGAACCGCCTCATGGCCGGTACCGGTAAAATGGAGGGCATCGATCAGAACAAACCCGTCCGCCCCGGCATACCGGGATGCGATCTCGCCTGCCAGACCCTCCAAGTTTTTGTCATCCGTCATGGATTTCAGATAATGGGAAATCTGCATGATTCCCCCTGTGACACTCCAGTCCACCGGCCGGCGGATGATATCCCTGCATATGTAAAGGCTGAACAACACAAGGCTCATCATGGAACAAAACGTGCTCTTGACGGCTGAAACCGTCACTTCCTCGCCGCTCATCACGTACACGACACCGCAGCTCTTGCGGGCCACAAGCGCCATATCCCCGAAGATTTTCTCGGTGACCCCGATGAACAGAATATTTTGCCGGTACAGTTCTTTGGAGAGTTTCACCATTTCCGCAGTTGTGGCACTCCAGCTCAAAAGGAGCACCAGGTCCTCTTCCGGGACGAATGTACCCTTCATCAGGTCGATCTCCACCGGCTGCCGCACAATCACCTGGAGATGCGGAAAAGTCTGCCGGATAAAATTGGAAACCGCAAGCGCCGCATGAAAGGAAGTGCCCATTCCGGCGATGAAAACCCGTTTGATACCACCGAGATTCTCGCCGAACCGTCTTTTGAGGTATCTTTCGTTAATGCTGAACCCGTTGATGTTGAAACTGGAGTTGAGGACATTGTCCACCATGGTTTCCAGAAGCTCGGGGACCTCTTCCAGGTGGGTTCTATAAAACGACTTGTCCAGATCCTTGTGCACATGGGGCGGCGTCAGATTGATCCGGTAGGGCTCGATATCATGGAGGATTTTCCCCTCGAAATCGGTAATTTCCACAGTGCGCTCCACGTTCCCGTTTTTGAAATCCGTATTGATCCGGGCAAACAGGTTTTCCCCTTCAAGCGCATACACATCCACAGCGAACCGGGTCAGTACACTGTCGATTTCCGCATCCCGGTCTTCCCTGCACTTCTCGATCTCTTCCTTGGATGCCTGCTGCCGGTTCAGATCTTTGATCTTGCGGTCCCGCTGCTTTAACAGGCTCTCGTAGGCCTTGGTCACCTCCATGATTTCCAGCTGGGAGAACAGCCCCAAAGAGGCGTTAATATCCGACACCACCATATAGTCACTGGTATCCCGTCTTCGGACGATGAAAACCGGTCGGTTGTTGGATACCGCGTAAATGGTCCGGGGGGATTTCACACTGATACCGGCCACTGCGATCTGGCCGCCGTTTTTGGTAAAACGCCTGGCCGCCTCCACAAAGGCCACTTCATCCAAATCCCGGTCCCCTTTGTCCCGTATCTGCTTGAAAATCTGGTAATTGATGGTGTTGCTTCCCACGGCATATTCTTCAAGGCCTTTCTCCACCTGGTCCTTGACCTGCTGAAACTGCCGTTTCTCATTTTTCAGCACATCAAAATAGTATCCCCATAAAAGGGCAAAATATTCGGACGAATTGTCGCTCCTGAACGGCACTCCCACCACACCGGCGAGAAAGTCGCGCATTTCCTCTTCCACCGAAGCCGCAAACTGGCCGTTCAAAACGATGCTCCTGTTCCGGTTTTCGTCAAAGAACGGATGCGCGTTTTTCAACGTCACCTCTGACTGAAGCGCCCACCTTCCCTGGGTGAGAACCGGCTGTACCAGGTAGTTCAGGCACTTGGGACCGGTCACGCCCAATGGAGCGGACAGGGCGGCCCGGGTACCTGCGGATATGCTCATGGACATGGCCTTGAGAATCTCGTTTTTCTGCATCCATTCCAGAACAGCGGCCGCAGCTTTTCCATATACATTCACCCCTTTTTCCGCCCCGTAAAGCGTGTGCCATCCGATGACGGTTGTTTCATAATCTCCGGCCATGGCATAGTTCAGACTTTTCTGTATCCCGTCGGATATACCGGGATCTGTATGGATTCTTGACAAAAGCGCTTCATCCAGAAGCCGGAACAGATTTTTGATCCCGTCATTGTCGAAATCATCCGGGATTTTCACCGGAATACCGGATATGAGCTGCCAGATGTATTTTTTGGCATGCGGGTTCATGTGAACGCGTTTCGAACTCTGCCGGGTAAACTCCACCGGCCGGTACTCTTCAAAAATCACCTGGAACAGGTGGTCAAAGGCGTTATAAATATCAGCCACGCTCGCCTTTACCGGCTTGGCCTTTCCCAGGGCGTTAATGCCTTTTTCCAGATGGGAGCGGAAAATCGATTTGATGGCCACAAAGGAAAGATCGTACGTTTTCAGCATTGTTTCCACAACGCGCCGCAAATCATTCCGGGAGCGGACCGTAAACCGCTCTATGGGATGGGGTTTTCCGGGGCAGCCGGGATAAACCGACATCTGACCGGATGAAAACCGGGAAGTGAGCTGTTCGAATACCGGCCATGATGCCCGGTCGCCACGGATTTCGTTGAACATATCCAAAGGCAGGCCTTCATACTCGATCAGCCGTTTCTGCATCTGTTCCGCATCCAACCCACCTTCCTGCCATATGGACATAAGTTGCCGGTCACAGTTTCGATCGATGGGATCATTTTCCAGAACCTCGAAAAGCCCGGCCACACTTCCCAGGTTTTTCCTCATGTTGATCGGATCGGCCATATTCCCGAACTTCGCCACGCCCGTACTGTCCGGGGCCCTGTAAATAATGGCCGACATTCCCGTAACAACCCTGCTCAGGCTGTTCGGTGCGCTTCCGAAGTATGCTACGATTCCACACATCCGCAACCCCGCATTTATTATATTTCAGTCCATTTTATCGATTCAGGCACTCGGACTCCGAATGAAACAAAACCTGTCATTTTGAAAAAATGTATCCAGAACGTTTTTTTATATTGCAATAATGTGTTTCACTATTATATCTTAAAACAAATTGCAATAAAAAATCATCGTAACCGTTCACGATTTGAAACTTGAAATTGGAAAGTAGAAATTGGGGAGAAGGGTAAGGTCGGGCACGAAGGCCAAATTTCCAATTTCCAATTTCAACATTCCGTGAACGGTTACAAATCATCTAACCGGACCAGATAGAATATATTACCCCATGCCACTTTTTAAAAGCAGAGCCGAAAATCGTGCGAACCGTGCCGAACGTCTTGATTCTAATTTTTCAAACGCCATGACCAAAGCATTCATAGAGGAGATCAAGGGATTTCCATTCCGGAAGACCAAACAGCTCTTACCGTTCGATGATGTAAGAGAGCGGCTGGAGCTCCTTCTGGTGAAAGATATCGGGATAAAATCGGTACGCCTGGATTCGATAATCGGAAGCCAGGGCCGGTATAAAGGATTCACCCGCCATTTTTTTCCGCTCGATGAAAGCCTCAGGGAACGGTGGAAGAATGTGGAAAAAGCCATTGACTCAAAACAGGACCTGCCGCCGGTAGAGCTGTACAAGGTCTGCAACGTGTATTTTGTAAAAGACGGGCATCACCGGATTTCGGTGGCAAGGGCGCGAAATTTCCGCTCCCTTGAAGCCCGGGTGTTCGAATACGACTGTGACGTTTCTTTGAACACGGATACGGATATTGAAGAACTGGCCATCCTGGAAACCTATCACAAGTTTCTAAAGGAAACGGGGCTCAAAACCGGCCGGAACCCGGACCTGGCATTGACCCGGATCGGGGGATATCCGTTTTTGATGAAACAGATCCAGATCCACAGGTACTATCTCGAGAATCGCGACGGAAAGGAAGTTTCCGTGCAAGAAGCTGCTGTCTCCTGGTATGATACCGTTTATACCCCGTTTGTGGAAATCATTAAGAAATACAGGATCATGGCATATTTTCCCCACAGAACCGCCACCGACTTTTATATCTGGGTGATGCGGTTCAGAGAGAAGCTCACCGAAAAAGAAATGCCTCAATTCGACAGCTACGAAGCGGAAAGTATCGTTGCCGAATACACCAGGATCTTCAAAAGCCCCGTAAGACGGACCTTAGGATTGATCAAGCGGATATTCGGACTTGTCAGGTACTGAAGATCTGCATATCAACCATAGAAAACGGCATCAGCCGATCCGTCCAAGCTTTGGGCTCGGGAAAAACCGGATCGGCTGATGCCTGATGTTCAATGACTTCTATCATTGGCTATGTGCATATGGTCAACGACATCATTTCCGTTTTTTGATGATCAGCCCGACGCCGCGCAGCCAGCTTTTGGCAACCGATGCCGGCTTTTCTCCGTTTGCGTTCACCCGGTAGTTCAGCCGCTGCATGGTGGATGTATCAAGGGAAGGCCCGATCTGGTTCAGGGTAAACGCCAGTTTGGGGTACTGTTCCAGAGCCTCCTGCCGAACAACCGGGGCTGGATTGTAAATGGGGAAATAATTCTTGTCATCCTTGAGTACCCGCAGCCCGTAATCGATGATGGCGCTGTCCGTGGCGAACGCCATACCGCACATGGCCTTGCCGTCCCGGACCGCTTTTTTGGTCAGGGCAATTTCCATCTTGCTCACATCCGAGTCCGGGATATCCTCTCCGAAATCAAGACCGTAATGGCCCATCAAGCCTTTAAAACCATCCACTCTGGAATAAAACTCCGGCCCCACGGCTACGGTCATTTCCCCCGGATTTTCCTCGATGAACCCTGCCCATTCGGAAAGCGTGGAGATGTTGTGTTTCGCAGCAGTCTCCTCTTTCATGATAATGGCATAGGTATTGTTGAACTTGCAGGGTTCAAGCCAGACCAGGTTATTCTTTTTCCGGTCAAGGGTTTTGACCTTTTCATAAAGCTCTTTTGAATCACGCACGACCTCTTTTTTGCCGAAATGGGTCAGCCATGCCGTACCGGTATATTCCATGTATACATCTATCTGTCCCTGTTTCAGGGCCTTTCGATTCACCTGGGTCCCGCCCAGGTTTATCTTGTCCACCACCGGAATATTCCGATCTTCCAGCAGCTGCACCATAATCTGGCCCAATACCAGCTGCTCTGTAAAATTTTTGGATGCTACTTTCACCCCCGGTCCTGCAAAAGAAACCGTGGATGCCAGCAAAAATGCCAGTGTGGTAAAAATAAAGGTCAACCTTTTCATTTGACGTACCTCCTTACAATTGTAAAATTTATATACTCACACAACAGACAGCAAAGCCCGGCGCATTTTACAATGCCGCCAGCTGGGCTTCATCCGCCTGCACTCCTCTGCTCACAATCATTTTTTCCCCAATTTCCAAAAGGAAATCGAACAGCATGGCGATCAGTGCCACCGGAACGGCCCCGGCAGTCATGATACCCATATCCACAAGTGCGATACCGGTAAAGATCCAGAACCCCAGACCCCCGCCGCCGATGAGGAAGGCCAGCGGTGCCGTACCCACAACAAGGGCCGTAGAGGTTCGAATGCCGCCCATGATGATGGGAAGCGCGTTGGGCAGTTCGATCCGGAAGAGAATCTGCTGTTTGGTCATGCCCATACCGATTGCCGCCTCTTTTATATCCGAACTCACCGACTCGATTCCCGCATATGTATTTCGCACCACAGGGGCCACAGAAAACATGAAAATGGCAATAAGCGAGGGCACCATGCCGATCCCGGAAAGACCTATAAAAGGCAGGAGACCGTAGGCAAGCGCGATAACACCGAGAGACGGAATCGACTGCCACACGTTGACCACCGCCATGATCACCGGGGAAATTTTCTCCCACCCCTCTCGGGTCATGACGGTTCCCAGGGTCACGCCGATGCTGATGGAAAAACACATGGTGATCAGAACCAGTAAAAGATGTTCAAATGTGAGCCTGAAAAATTCCGGCAGATTCTCCACGGTATATTCCCAGGCGCCGTAGGTTTTGTACAGAAATATGATCACCGCCACTGTAATGATCGCCGGCAGCCCTTTTCTCACAAGTCCCGTAAAAACTTTTGAAGTCATTTTCGCAATCCTTGTTTATTGATTGTCAGTCCTTGAGCGCCTTTTTGATATCATTGGTATCCAGCCAGCCGGAAACCTTGTTATCTCCGTCCACCACGATCAGAAAACCCGTGTCATGGGTAAAAATTTCCGAAAGCGCCTCTTTCAGGCTTGCCGTACCGTCAAGATAGGCATTTGTGCGCTGTACCACATCCGCCACCGTCTCTCCTTTGCCCTGAAGATCCTCGTTTGCTGCAAGTCCGGCCAGCCTTCCGTTTTCATCAACAACCACCAGATAATCGGTCCCGTATTCGGACAAGGTGCCCCTGGCCTCTTCAAGGCCGGCTGAAGCCTTAATCAAAGGCGGATCGTCTCTTTTCACCTTGCTGATCGAAAACAGGTTCAGCCGCTTTATGGTCCGGTCCCCGCCGACAAAATCCCGTACAAAATCATTCTTAGGATAGGTGAGCATCTCCTCGGGAGATGCGAACTGGATCAGTTTGCCGTCCCGGAGAAGACAGATTTTATCCCCCATCTTAATGGCCTCGTCAATATCATGGGTGACAAATACGATTGTCTTTTTCACCTTTTCCTGGATCTTCAGAAACTCGTTCTGAAGATGGTCCCGGTTGGTGGGATCAATGGCGCCGAACGGCTCGTCCATCAGCATAATGGGCGGATCCCCGGCCATTCCGCGGGCAACCCCGATTCTCTGCTGCTGACCGCCGGAAAGTTCTCTTGGATACCGGTCCTTATACTCTTCCGCGGAAAGATTCACGATTTCCAGAAGGCTGTGCACTCTTTCGTTAATCTTTCTTTTATCCCATTTGAGCAGGTTCGGGATCACGCTGATGTTTTCCGCGATGGTCATATTGGGAAACAGCCCGACGTTCTGGATCACGTAACCGATCCGTCTTCTCAACTGAATGGTATCCATACTCGAGACATCCTGGCCGTCTATATAGATCTTCCCGCTGGTGATGGAATGCAGCCGGTTGATCATTTTCATGGCAGTGGTTTTGCCGCATCCGGAAGGGCCGACCAGAATACAGATTTCCCCTTCTTCAAGCTCGAAAGAGAGTTCATCAACGGCCCTGAAATCCGTTCCCGGATATATTTTCGTCACTTTGTCCAATTTTAGCATCGTACCCATAATTCTTTATCTCCCAGGTTTATTCCATTGCCTGTTTCACTTTTAATCCCGTGGGGGTTACCCAGTTCTCGGCCTTTTCCAGAAATATGTCACAGATGATGGCCAAAAGGCCCATACTGATGGCGCCTGCCAGAACCGAGGCGTTTGTCGATCTCTGAAGCCCCTGGACCACGAAATCGCCTAGGCCTCCCGCCCCGATGTAGGCGGCAAGCGCTGCAATGGCAACGCCCATGACCACCGATGTCCGGACACCTGCCATAATGATCGGGGCGGCAAGCGGCAGCTCCACCCGGACGAGAAGCTGGAAGCTGGTCATACCCATGCCGATTCCGGCCTCGATCATCGACGTATCCACACTCTGCAATGCAATGTACGTGTTCCGTATGATCGGAAGAAGGGAATAGAGCGCCAGGGCCGTAACCGCCGGCACCGTACCGATACCGATTCCCTGGACCACATCAAGGTTCTGATCGATTGAAGAGAGGATCGGCATCATGAAACCGAACATGGCGATACTCGGAATCGTGATCAGAATACTGGAAATATACAGCACGGTTTTGGCCGCCACAGGGTGCCGGGTAATGTAAACCCCTAACGGAACACCCGCCACAATGGCTATGCCGAGTGCTATCCCGACTATTTTCAGGTGCGCCACCGTCTGAATCCCGGTTTTACTGAAATTGTCCGCAAAAAACCGAAGCGGACCCGACACAAAAAGAGGCTGGACCACAGTTGAATAGGCAATCAAAGAAAAGACGAAAACCCCGAGCAGACACCAGAAATCCTCCACCGACACCATATAACGGAAAAACGCCACTACGATCATGGCGGAGACAATAATCCACGCGCTGAAAAATCCGTAGGTTTCGTTTATATGGATGGCATCCAGTTGCGTGTAAAATCCCTGGGAAAGATGAAACAGATAGAGAAAAAGCGAAATCAGGAAAAACACGAAAAACATGTAATACGATGTCCTGCCGATGGTACCTTTTGTCATGCCGGATTTATAGTAGTAAAAAAGAACTACGAAAAGGGCCGCCGTCAGCACCCAGGCGTTCACCTTCGAAAAGTTGTCAAAAAAGAAAGGGATGGCCCCGATCAGAAAAATCACAAACATGAATAAACCGGGATACGGGGTCTTTTTGAGATAATCCCCGATATAAATCAGGAAGAATACTACAATGGCGAAAAGCGGTACCATCTGAGACATTCGGAGAATGTTGAAGGATTCAAGGAATTCCACCTCCAGGTCATACATACTCAACAGCATTTGAAAGGCGGAAAAGGGCTCGTCCCGGTAAAGGAACTGCCCGGGAAACCACGGCAAAAAAAATGTCGTAAACAACAGGATCACGGAAAAAAGAAAAAAACGATCAGAGACTTTCCATGAAAAAATCTCCCGGAACTTCGGTTTTGTCACTTCCGCTGCACAATAGACGCACTGGGTTGCATCTTCAGGCAATTCCTTTTTGCATGCCGGGCAAATCGGAACTTTTGTTTTCATTTTCCACCTCCTATTAACAAGGTTGCTGTATATTTATCTGTAACCGTTCACGGTTGTCGGTTCACAGTTCACAGTTTTTTCAATGAACTATGCATCGATTGAAGCATTTTGGATATTGATTTCAACTCTTGAATTAATTCTTTCGCATCTAAATCTTCAAAAGAGGACCCCATAATTCTCCTCTACATTCGTTTTTTTTTACCGTGAACCGACAACTGTAAACCGTGAACGGTTACATTTATCTAAACCAGAGGCGCTTCTTGGTTCAAAACATTGTTATCTTTTGCCTGATCCCTCCATTCCCGGAAGAAATCAATACATGAAAATTTTGCTCATATTGGCAGTGGTCAGCGGATCATCCATGTACATCCGCAACTGCCGCTCCTGTATGGATTGAAACCCCCGTTCGTCATACTCGGGCATCTCGACTTCAGGGGCATCTTCCGGTTTTACGGTTTCGGCGATTTCGATCGCTTTTTCAAGCTTGTAAATGGAAAAATCCACAAGCTGCTTGAGAAAAGCGAACGGATGCCGAATCATATGGAATCCGTATTTCATTGCAAGGGCCTGACCGTTCCTGGCGTCTTCAAAGGCCCTTTCCGTGGGATGCTCTTCATTCGTCGTCCCCCCGCTCTGAATGGAGGGAAGATCGAGTATCATGTTCAAGTGTGCCATCAGTATATTCAACAATTGATGACTTTTCAAGCCGTAATCCGGGTTGTAGTCCAGCTTGGGGTCGGCCACCGTGGGAAAACCCGCGTGGATGACAGTGCATCCAGGATTGATCAGCTGGGCCGCGCATATGCCGAACAGCACTTCGGCATGGGTCATGGACAAAACCCCGTTATACGAATACGGTGCGCTGATACCGGCAAGGGGCATGGCTGAGATGAACACGGGCAGATCGTTTTTCACCACATCCACGAATGCCCGGGAAAAATTCTCGTTAACCTGGAGCGGCGGCCGGGTGAGACAGAAAACCACCATAAGGTTTTTCCGTACCGCATGCAGCTCTTTGGCCCGGGCAATGGCTCTATCCGAGGTGGCGGCGAAATACATGGGCTTGGAGCAGTTTTCCGCCATCACGTTGATCTGCTCGACCTCATCCTTGAGCTTGACTCCCCTTCCCATTCCTGCGACCACACCGCTTTTTTCAGCGATACGGGCGATTGTGGCCACGTCGTCGGCCGTGGGCATTTTCCCGCCCTGCTGTTTTTCATCATCATACAGGTACGGCGCGGTCCCGCCGATCAGGAAACTGTTTCTCGGCACGAAAAATTCGTCTATCCCGGGGGCTTTTTCAACCAGTTCGGTTACAAGATCCTCTGTAATATAGATCCGGCCGTCGTACACAATGGCCCGGCCGTCCTCTTCATATGCCCGGAACGCCTCCATGATATCCGGCTGGACACACCCCACGCCCAGGTTCTCCAGCATCCACAAGGAATCCTTGTGGGCCTGCAGAAGCATCTCTACCGTATTTTTCCCCAGAAGTGATGAGGATGTTTCAATCTGCTTGTTGTCCATTTGTTCCTCCAGTATGGAAAATTAAAAAAGGCGGACTGCGAAATCATTTCATTTGCGCATCAGTCTTGATAGTTTTTCATACAGTATGTAACAAAACCTGTCAACAACTTTATCCTCCATTAAGTGCACCCGAAAGAAAACCTTCAAGACGCTTTTGATCCATCCGCACCGGGTTGGTATGGATATTGGCATCGTCAAGTGCTTTCTCGGCAATTTTCGGGATATGGCTCTCCCGGATGCCGAGTTCTTTGAGGTTGACAGGCATGCCGAGTTCAAGCTTCAAATCCGAGACCCAGTTGACAAACGCATCAAAGTCATGACCCGGAAGATCCAGATACCGGGCCGCATCCTCTATTTTTTCTTTTATCCGGCTTTTGTTCAAGGAGAGCACAAACGGCAGAAGCGTGCCAATGGCCCTTCCATGATGCACTTTAAACATCCCGCCGATGGCGTGAGACACCGCGTGCCCTACCCCCAGGCCCTTTTCAAACGCGATGGCCCCCATAATAGAGGCCGCCATGGTGTAACTTCTCGCCTTGATGCTCCGGCCGTTGTGAAAAGCCGGGAGCAGCCCCTCCCTGATATACCGGATTCCCTGCAGGGAGACCCCGTCCAGTACCGGGTGAAAAAAAGGACTGCTCAACGCTTCTATATTATGGGAAAGCGCGTCCATACCGGTGGCCGCAGTAAGGTACGGGATCAGGCCCCGGGTCAGCTCGGGGTCTGCAATGACCATTTTAGGCAAAAGTTCCGGATGTGCAAGACTGTTTTTTCTACCCTGTTCGTTGTCCGTGATCACCGCGTTGGCATCCACCTCCGAACCGGTTCCGGCTGTGGTGGGAACGGCGATGATCGGCAGAATGGTCTTCTTTACCTGCGGGGTACCCGAATTACCGGCAGAAAACTCCCATATCCTCAAGGGGCCGGCTGCGGCCGCCAGCACTATGGCCTTGGCCGCATCGAGCGCACTCCCGCCTCCAAGGGCGATCACCCCGTCATGCCCGCCGGTCCTTAGCCGCTCCGCTCCGTATTTTATTGTATCGAAATCCGGTTCCGAATAAATTTCAGAAAAAACAGAGGTAAAAACACTCTCTTCCCGGTTCTGCTTGAGAATCTTTTTTACAAAGGAGAGTTTTGACACGCCGTGGTCGGTAATAATCAGCGGAGAAGAAGCCCCCGTGGACCAGCAGGCTTCGGGAATTTCTTTTATACGGCCGGCCCCGAACCGAATGGTGGTCGGGTGGTGCCAGTCCGCCTGGGTTTCGGAAAGCTTAATTTTCGGTCTGAATCGTGTCATATCCTGTCAAGCTCCAGTCTTTCTACAGTGGATTCAAGCGGGATGCCGTTTTCATCCCATTCTCGTGCCTCGTAATAGTCTTTGAGCATCCTTGAAAGGTCCGGCAACTTTCCTGCCGCGCTACCTTCCGGCCGGGGTTCGGAAAGAATCCGGCCGGGAAGGGTGTCCTGTTCACCGGACATGCCGCATTTGAGATTAAACAACCGCTTGATGTTGAATATCCGCTCGCCAGCTTTCATCAGGGAATCCACCGTGGTTTTTCTGCCGGTCACTGCGGTATGGCACTCTGCAAGTTCGGACACGGTCACGGTGCCGGTGACGAACTTGCAGATCTTGAGCGAATCATATACCCCCATCAAATCCTGCATCCGGGCCACAGCCCACCCTTTTCCCTCGTTGGCAAAGCGGGGCAGGGTCTCGCTGATCCCGATTTCAGGCACGGTGACCGCATCTTCAATGACATGGGTCATGCCGGCCAGATGGCAGGCCCCCCGGCTGGACGTGGCATAGGAGACTGCAGAGCTGAAATAGGCCCTCGGATCATGGGCGGGAAGCTCGAGCCCCTTGACGTGTATGGCGAACCGATCCGATCCCCTGCCCAGCTTTCCGGCCGCATGCCGGACTCCCTTGCCCAAAAGCCGGCCGATACCATCCGCCTTGCCGATGGCCTCGACCATTTGGATCATTTTTTCTGCATCCCCCCAAAAAAGCGGCTCGCCGCCGAAATCTTCCGATGTCAGGATTCCTTTTTCAAACGCCTCCATGGCAAAGGAAATTGCGCTGCCCACGGAAATGGTATCCATGCCGTACCGGTTGCAAAGATCATTCGCCTTGACCACGGCCTCCAGATCATCCACCATACAGTAGCTTCCAAGGGAGGCAGTGCTTTCATATTCAGGACCCGCACCGCGAACCTCGCCAAAACGCGGGGCCCTCATCTCCACCACCCGGCCGCAGCCGACAGGGCAGGCACCGCAGGAATACTTTTTTTTCAGGTACTTTTCAGATACCCGCGAACCATCCAGGCGATCAGCTGCCCTGAACCCGCCTTCGGTGAAATTTTTCACCGGCAGATCCCCGCTTTTCTCAAGCTGGACAAATCCACCGGCGGTACCGCAGCTTCTCAATCCCTTTCCTGCGTCTATCACCTTCCGGGTAAGCGCTGGAATGATTTGCCCGAGTTCCTCACTTTGCCGGGGGGCTTTTCCTCCGGTCGGCACAACAGCAAGCGCCTTGAGGTTTTTCGATCCCATAACCGCGCCGAGCCCGCATCTGCCGGCCGCCCTTGCATCACTGCCGTCATGCATGACCGACGCCAGGTGCACACGATTTTCCCCGGCCGGTCCGATACAGGACACAACGGTCTTTTTCCCGTGCATCTGCTGCAGCCTGTCCGATACCTCAAAGGTATCCAGCCCCCATATCTCCTCTGCCCCATGGATTCGACATCCGCCGGGAGAAACTTCCGCATACACGGGGTGCTCGGACATTCCTCTTACCGTTATCAGGTGAATTCCGCATTTTACAAGGGCGGTTCCCCATCGTCCGCCGACATCGCTTTCAGCAAACATTCCGGTCAGCGGAGACCTTGATACCAGTGCATGCCTGCCCGAACAGGGAATTTTCGTACCGGTAAACGGACCTGCCGCAAAAATCAAGACGTTCCCGGGCGAGAGGGGATTATGCTCCCAGAGCTTTTCCCTGTAGGCGATAAACGCACCAAGCCCGCTGCCCCCCATAAACTGTTCCCAGACCTTGTCATCGACCCTTTTCCGTGTTACCCTGCCGGCCGAAAGATCAATATCAATCCATCGCATGAAAAATTCCTTTCGGGGAGTCGGTTATAAAATTATTGACTTTTTTTCTTTCATATGTAACAAAAGTTGTCAACAGATTAATTTTCATTCAAACCAGACACCTCCATTGATTTTTAGCGGGGAGCCGATGAATTTTTCAGACAAATCTTTCAGTCTTGCCATCGAAGCAAAAGAACCGGAACTTACTCCCAAAGGAAGAAAACTGGCCCGGTTTATACTGGACAATCCCACAAAAGCGGTTTTTCTGGCAACAAGGAATCTTGCGGACAAAGCAGGGGTCAGCGAAGCTACAGTGGTCAGGTTCGTCCGGCAGATCGGTTACACGACCTATTCCGAGTTCAAAAACGAACTGCGGAAACACATTGATTCCGAGCTCACTCTGATGGAACGGAAAGAAATGACCATATCCGACACGGAGCAAAACGGCCTTGAGCAGACGGTGGCCCGGGAGATCGATAATCTCAAAGCCCTGCTCGAATCCATCGACCGTGACCAGGCCGGAAAAATCGTGGAACTTTTGAGCTCTCCGGCCTCAGTGTATATTGTCGGCTCCAGACTCTCTTACCATGCCGCATACTACATGGGGTGGGCCATGACCAAAATCAGAAAAGACGTGAACATCCTGAAAGGCAGTGACCGTACCTCGCTGGACTGGCTCACCGTTGCCAGGGAGGACTCGGTGGTCGTGATTGTCGCCATTTCAAGGTACCCCAACGAACTGATCCGGGTGGGCAAATATGCCAAACAACTGGGGATGAAACTCGTGGTAATCGCCGACAGTATGGCCTGTCCGCTGATCCAGTTTTCCCACTACCATCTGGTGACCCGGCCCAAAACCATCCCGTTTTATGAAAGTTCATCCTCCATGCTGTGCCTGATCATCCACCTGTTAAACGAGGTGATCAAAGCAAAGGGGGAAGACGTAAATGCCCATCAGGAAAAACTGGAAAAAGCCTACCGGGAAAACGACATCCTGTTCAACCTGGACTGACTCCGCTTCCCGGGCCGAGGACCGGAAAAAGCTCGCCGATTACAGAAGAAGTGAATCATCCAGGGTTACCTTTCTGGCAAGCTCCCTGTAATCCGCTGAAGCGTTACACCCGGGCGCGAATTCAAAAATGGTTTTGCCGAAGGAAGGGGCCTCGCTGATACTTTCGCTGTACCGGATGGGCTTGCAGATATACTCGGGGTACAACTGCTTGAGTTTGGCGAAGATTTCCTGGGGCCCTTTGACCCGGGCATCCATGAACGTAGGCAGGATATACTTCAGCTCCACATCCCGCCGATACCGCTGGATGGATCCCAGGCTCTTTAAAAATTCGGAAAGTCCCTGAAGGGGCATAAACTCGAGCGCCACCGGCACGAGCACTTCGGTGGCGTAAAAGAAGACATTGACACTGAGCTGATCCCATCCGGGGGCCGTATCAATGATAATAAAATCATACCGGTATTCAAACGGTTTCATGGCTTCATGCAGGGTCCACTCGGCACCGAAGCTTTTCCGGTCTATGATCCGTTTCACACCGGCCAGAGATTTGCCGCCTGCAAGAAGCCAAAGATTTTCCCTCGCCTTGATCAGGATCTCTTCGGGTTCCAGCTCGGCTGTCAATAGCTCGGTGAGGCCGGATTTCGGCTTTTTACCGAGAAGATAAGAAACCTGGCCCTGTGTATCAGTGTCAACGATCAGCACCTTGTAGCCGGCCAGGGCCAGGCAGGCCCCGAGGTTGGTCGAGGTGGTGGTTTTCCCAACTCCCCCCTTGCTCAAGGCGATGCACAGCTTCCTGGCGGGCTGATTTTTTATTTTGCGGTCCGGCTCGACGGTTACGTTTTTCTCTTTTTCCCCAAGCTGGTCTATGGAGACAGGAAACCTGTTATGGCAGGCTTTACATTTGGCAATAAAACTTTTTGCAGAAGGCAGCTTCCTTTTGACGATATCTGCGGATATATTGTGCTTCTTCGCGCATTTCGGGCAGACGATAACAGTCACTTATCCTCCTTTTGTAATTCCTTTATAATAGCCTCAACTGCTACATTCGCCAGCTGTTTGAGAGAAATACTCCGTTTTTTCTCTCCGGCTGCAATTTTAAACCGGATCCGTGCTTTTGCCGGCCAGACTTGAATAGTCACATTGTCCTTTGTTACTTCCCATTTCTGTTCTTCCTCGATGGGCGCTTTTCCGTTTTCCAGGAGACTTTCCTCCTTGGGAAAACCGTTCTCATCGGTCCTGTAGATAAAACAGTCCAGCTCCTCGTGCCTTGAAGAGAGATCATCCCGCCCTGCAAGGATGTTTTCCATCACATCTTTTTTTTCTTCTTCATCATTCATTTACATATCATGTTCATCTGTACGGCGATTTTGATTATGCCATCCACCTTCAAGAAGCCGACTTCAACTGTTTGAGGATTTCAAACAGCCGCTTTACTTTATCCGGGGTGGGATTGAGCCATACCATCCCGCACACCAGATTGTTCCGGGCATCAGGGGAAATATGAACGATCTTGTATTCCAGTTCCTCAAAAGATTCACCCGAAAGATCGATCCGGATCCCTGAAATGACATCTCCCAGGAATTCGCCGAGCTGAAATACAAACTCCGTCTCGATACTGACCCCGAGCCCGGACATACTGATATCTTTCAGCGAGTAGGTTTTATTCTCTATGGTTACAGTGCAGTCCGGCCGGTCTTTGACATAAACTCGAGGGGCCTTTCTGGAGGGGCGATCCATTTCCCGATCATCACCGACAAGTTCGAATTTCTCGGTTGAAAGCGGCTTTGGATCCTGCTCGGAGATATCATCCGCCTGAAGCTCGATCTCCATATCCCCATCTACAATCGATGCCCCGGTCCGGTAGATGTAGCAGTCCAGATCCCGGTCCCCGGACGGAACCTCGTCCTTGCCCGACAGCAGATCATCCATTAGATCTTTTTTGTCCGCATCATTCATTTTGTTATATCATCGGCTCTTCGTCTTCATCCGGATCAACCGGTTTCAAGGACCCATTCTTCAGCGACTTCAATATATCATACAGTTTTTCTTCTTTTTCCGGGGTGGGATTGAGCCACACCATTCCGCAAACCATCTGGTTATCCGTGTCCGGTGATATATGAACAATCTTGTATTCCAGATCCTCCATGGTTTGATCCACCAGGTCGAGCCGGACCCCGGAAATCGAATCCCCCAGAAACTCTCCCAGCTGGAAGACCACCTCTGTTTCAATGCTTACACCGAGCCCCGTCAGACTGAAATCTTTCAGTGGATAGGTATTGTTCTCTATGGCTACGGTACAGTCATCCCGGTCCTTTACGTGAAGGCGATAGGATTTGCGAAGATGCCGGTCGGAATCCGGATCCTCTTCGAGCGGCTCGAGCTCCAAGGATTCTTCGGCATTTTTTTCAGGATCCTTCTCAGATCGGTTTTTGAAATCTTCAGCCATGATTCAACCCTGTTTTATTTTTTGGCAACAATTCTTTGACTTTCAAAATAACCCATAATAAATTAACAAGCAAGCAAAAAACGATAAGCGGGATAAGACCATGAACGAGAGCTCGGAACCTTTCATACTTCAAGGACAGGCCATGGATATCAATTACTGCTGCCGGTGTGCCGCAAGAATGGAGCACAGAATTCCCGGGGGAGACGATCAGCCGAGACCCGTTTGTCCGGTTTGCGGATTCATACACTACCAGAATCCCAAAATGGTGGTGGGCTGCATTCCGGAATGGGGAGAGCAAATCCTTCTTTGCAGGCGGAACATAGAGCCTCGTTCCGGAAAATGGACACTCCCGGCCGGCTACCTTGAAAACGGGGAAACCGTACAGCAGGGGGCACTGCGGGAAACTGAAGAAGAGACCGGTACGTCGGTGAATCTGATCGAGCCGTTTGTCATGTACAATATCGTATTCGTCAACCAGATCTACCTTCTGTTCCGGGCCTCACTCAAAGACACTCGCTTTCACCCCACCCCCGAAAGCAGCGAGGTGGAACTTTTCACGGAAAAGGACATCCCCTGGGGCCTTCTGGCGTTTCCGGTGATCGAACAGACACTGTCCCGATATTTCAGGGATCGTACCAAAGAGACATTTTCCTTCCGGATTGATGAAATAAAAAAGGGCAACTGACCTGTGAAAGATCAGATGCCCTTTTCAATAAACCACATATTACGAATCAGCCATACTGCAGGCCGACATACAATACTAGTGAGCGATCATCTCTGCGATTGCCGCAGCCTGGGGATGCGCATAGATGAGGATCAGAGCAACAACCAGTGCATAAATACAGAGAGACTCGATCATGGCAAGACCGATCAACAGGGTAACCGTAACCTTACCGGATGATTCGGGGTTTCTTGCGATACCATTAACCGCTCCGTTCAGACCGAAACCCTGTCCGATTCCACAACCGAAAGCTGCCACACCTATGGCGATACCGGCCGCCCATACACTTGCGATAAAAAAATCCATTTCTTACTCCTTTTCTGATTAAAGTTAACAATTATGTTACTCACGGGCTTCTTCCATTTCCCGTATAAAAGACTCTATCAAATCCGACCCCCGTACCGGACCCATTATCCTTCCGGGGTCGGGTAAAACCTAGTGGGCCTCTTCAATGGCTTCTGCAAAGTACATGACGGACAGCAGAAAAAATACAGACGCCTGTACCAAGGCTACAAATATGCCAAGCGCCATGATCGGCAGCGGCGCCAGGAACAGTCCGGCCAGAAACAGAAGAATCGTGACCACAAGCTCATGCCCCATCATATTCCCGAAAAGACGGAAAGACAGGGAAAGAATCCTGGCCAGGTGACCTATGACTTCAATGATAAGCATGAACGGCGCCATCCACCAGACCGGCCCCAGAAAATGCTTGATGTATTTCGGACCATGGTACTTAACCCCCACCACCCAGCTGAAAGGTACAACGACAAGAGCGCATGCCAGGGTTGTATTCAGGCTCGCCGTGGGCGGATAGAAGCCGGGAACAAGCCCCATCAGGTTGCCGAGAAAAATAAATATAAAAATGGTGGCGCAGAGCGGAAAAAGCCATCTTCCATCTTCGCCCGTAACACTGACCATAAACTCCTCAAGACCTGAAATCAGTACTTCAAAGACATTCTGCAACGGCTGCGGAACAAGCTTGACATTTTTTCCGGCAAGCCAGCCGAATACGATTAAAATAATCATGGCGATCCACATGTAAATCACATGCGGGTTGTTGTGGGCCCAAT
>JAIPEK010000011.1 GCA_021737205.1 Desulfarculaceae bacterium | reverse complement strand
TTCAAGTCGTGTGATCAGACGGGGCTCTCCATTGACCGTCACCCGGCCCAGGGAAAGCTGCGGATCTGCCGAAAGCCGCCACCCGGTTGTCATGCTGCCGGTAATCGAATCGATCACACTGAAACCGTCCCCGTCAAAATCCAGCCAGAGCCTCCGGTCCAGATTCAGCCGGTCCGGCGCCGGATTCGGATCTCCTCTCTTTTTCACGGAAAAGTCCATTTCAGTCCCCGGCTCCATGATAAAGGCCGGGTAGTTCCGCCAGTCGGGCGGCATGGTGGTCTGTTCCGGGTCGACCCGGGGAGGCCCGGTGATATCCACCATTCTCAGGTGATCAAACGGTTGGAACGACCAGACTTCCGTATCCGCGTTTTCCAGGCGGCCCGCATCCGCCATGGAAAGAGAGGTCAAAGGTCCCTTGTGCCGCGTGGTGATCGTTACGGTCCAGTCTCCCGGCCGCACCTGCAGCACCAGGTTCCCGTCTTTTTCGATCCGGGCGGGCAGGGGGCTTTCCATTGCCAGGGGAATGAACCGGTCGGTGAAGGCGCGGCCCACGGTTTCTTTCCTGTGGCTGCCGGACACCTTCAGGTCCAGGCGGGTCACCATCCGGGCCGGGATATCATCCCGGATCAAGCGGTGTACCTTGATGTGGATGCTGTCAGCCTGTTTTTGCTCTTCCGGCACTGCATCCGGTCCGCCTGAACCGAGCCACAATCTTCCCTGCCGGTCCAGGCGGGGAAACGGCACGGGTTTTCCTTTCACGGTAAGGTCCACGATTCCGGTATGCCCGGGTACATTGATATTTTCCGGGATCCGGCGGTACTCGAAATTTCCTTTGACCGTATACTTCCCCGCTTTTTCTAAGAACACGTACGGGTGCCCGTTCTCCTTTCCCACCGGATGGGCACTGCCATCCACAGTCACCTTCTGGGGCCAAAGGTCCCGGCTTCCGGGAAGCATCACCCGGGCATTTTCCTGATACACCTTCCATTTCTGGGAAAACGAGGCCTTCTCCGCATTGAATGCCAGGGAAAGCGCGGAGGGCCAGACGCATATTTTCCCGGAAACATCGTTATACACCACCGGGCACCGGGTATCCCCTTGGCCGTGGAGCACCCAGCCGATCCAGGGTTTCAGCGGCTGCGGCACCTTTTCCCCGGGCAGCGGTGCCGCCTGGACCCCGGAAAACCCGGCTGCCGTCACCAAAAGCACCATCCAGACAAATACACGTTTCACAGGTTTTCTCTCCTCTTGCATCAACCGTTCCGGTCCGCCGCGATCAGGGCTGCGCCCACGGCACCGTTCACCTGGGCAAGCTCCGGCACGGTGACGTCACTTTGAAATCGCTCTTCCAGCACCCTCACCACTCCCCGGTTCAGGGCGACCCCGCCGGTCATGATATACGGTGGACGGGCTTTGACCCGGCCGGCCATGGATACGATCCGGCTTCCGATGGCTGCATGGATGCCGGCAATGATGTTCTCCCGTTTTTCTCCCTTTGAAATCAGCGAGATCACCTCGGACTCGGCAAACACCGTGCAGACGCTGCTGATGGCGACCGTTGCGTCCGCCCGGGCGGAAAACTCGGCAAGACTCGCAAGATCGATCTGGAGGGCCGACGCCATCACTTCGAGAAACCGCCCCGTTCCTGCGGCACACTTGTCGTTCATGGTAAAATCCGCCACCTTTCCAGTGCTGTCCAGCACAATGACCTTGCTGTCCTGGCCGCCGATATCCACGATGGTGGCGGCGGTCGGGCTGAGCAGCCGGGCGCCTGCCGCATGACAGGTAATCTCGGTCACGGATCTGCCTGCAAACCCCACATTTTTCCGGCCGTAGCCGGTGGACACGACCGCTTCCAGATCCTTCCGGTCGAGTCCGGCCTTTTCCAGAAGCGTCTGAAACACGGTTTCAGCAGCCCCTTTGGGGTCATACCCGGTGGACATGACCGTCACAGCTTCTATATGCCCGTCTTTCAGAATAGCTCCCTTGGCTGTAGTGGACCCGATATCGATCCCGGCTGTGATCATATTCTCACTCCTTTGGGGTATTCAATTCAAAGCATTTCAATGAACGCGTCGATCCGGGTTTCCACCTGGGTTTCGGAAAATTTTCTCTCGTCGCACATGTCCGCCTCGATCATCAGGCAGGGCGTTCCCGTCTTTTCCCCGACGATCCGCTGGATGTCGTACTGCCCGAAAGAATACGGCTTGCAGCTTCTGTTGGAGTGAAACACCACCCCGTCGGCATCATACTTTTCCACCATCTTCACGATATTGTCGGCCATGTGGTCGATGCCGGTGTTCAGGAAAATCCGCGTATACGACTCTGCCATGGAACCCAGGAAATCGTTCTCATCCAGGTACGGCAGGGTACCGCACCAGCCCGACGTGTAGGTATCCGCCACGAACCCTGCATTGTGGGCGCCGAACTTGTCTGAGAACCACCGCATTTTGTACCATACCGGCAGGTTGTCCCAGATCAGGCGGTACCGTTCCGGCTCCACCTTGCTGATGCCTTTGCAGATCCGGTCGTTCATCTCCTCCAAAAGCAGTTCATAGTAGTCCACCGCCGTTTGGGTGCCCCTCAGGGTCACGATCATGGCCAGATGGAAAAACGCGTCAAAACAGGTCATGGGGGCGGGCTTGTTCACGGTCGTGTCCAGGACCTTCTGCCAGAGTTTCTGGGCTTTGACCGAGAGCGTTCCCACCTCGTCCATCCGGTCATAATCAAAGGAGCGGCCGCACACGGCCTCCAGAAAAGCCACGTACTCGCCGATCTGGTGCCGGACATAGATATCCGTCTCTTTCTCATACCCGGTATGGCAAACCGGGGTGTCCAGGACAAACAGGGGCACGTCAAAGTACCGGGCCAGCACCTGGTACCATTTGAGCACGGTTCCGCAGATGTTGTTGCAGCAGATCAGCATGTCCGGTTCGGGAAGTCCGCCGATGGGGCCGCCGTTGACTGCGGCAGACGCGATATCCCCCCGTGCGTACGAGCAGAGATCCGAAGAATACCCCATCTCTTCAGCTTTTTCACACAGTTCGGTGGACATTTTGGCGGCCCCGCACATGGCCCCGTAATTCTCCGGGTAGATCGGGATCACGTCCATGGCGTGCAGCGGTTCCACGGGCCCGCCGCTGGTAATCCAGGCGATCTTTTTGCCGGTCTGCTCTTTCGGGGTTTTGGCTTCGATGTAGTATTCGGTCATGATCTCGCGAAGCCGCTTGTCCGCCTTGATTTTTTTTTCATCAGGTGTGGCCATGTTTTCTCCTGTTGTTTACAGCATTTCCATGAAGGCTTCGCACCGGGTTCTGAACTGGGCATGGACCGACTGTTCATCATCGAGTTCGAACACCATGCTTTTGATCCCTTTGAGCTCCAGCATATCCCGGATATACGGATAATCGAACGCATGGGGGTCGCAGAACTTGAGCAGAAGAAAAATCACCCCTTTCACACCCCGCTTTTCCGCCTTTTCTACAATCCGTTCTCCCCTTGAATACAGGGAGGAATGCTTGCATGGACAGTCGGCCTTTTTCAGGTACCGCGCGGCGATTGCCGGTAAAGGATCCGCTGATTCATCCACGGCAAAATCCGTGTACCGTTCCGTTGTGCAGAAGTCATCCAGCACCACCCGGCCGCCTGCCTGTTCGATGGTTTCATACACCGACGGCACCCCGCATACCGAGCCGGTAAGCCCGATCCGTTTGGAAGGTCCGGAACCCGGCTCTGCTTTCGGCTGTATGAAGGTGCAGAGCCGGTCCAGGAGATCGGCCGCCTCTGCCGGGTCCATTGCCGTGACTCCCCTTGAGATGGTATGCAGCTCTCCGGCGGTGATGTTGATCCGGTTGTCCATTCCGGCATCCGCCAGTGTTCTCAGTCCGTTCCGAATGCGGTTGAAAACAAGCACTGCATCCGTCAGGTCCTGTTTTGTCACCCGGGTGTCCAGCCGTTCTTCCAGGTCCCCTGCCAGGCGTTCCAGCACGCTTTTCATGTAATGGGCCGCACTCGGGGTGTCGAGTTTGGCCGGCAGGACCGCGTCCAGGTGGAAGGAATTTTTCATGTTGAGCCGGAAAATGTCGGAAAGCCGCTGCACGGAATCGCAGGTGTGAGGAAACACCGCACCGTCCAGGAAATCTAGTTCTCCGGACAGAAGATCGTCCAGGGTGTTTTTCACCACACTGCAGCAGTAACTCTGAAGGTAGGCGTCTGAATATCCTTTTGCGCCGCCGGTTCCCAGCATCCGGTACGGCAGGGCGCCTGCGGCGTATATGATTTCTTCGGGTGCGTATGAACAGAAGGTGCCGACAACCGGCCGCCCGGTTTCCTTTTTCCATTCAAAAGCACAGGTCTGCGGGTTTTCCGCAACCTCTTCAAACCGGTCCAGTACATCTTTCATGGTCTTTTCCTTTCGGATCGAGTTCCAGTCTGTCTCACCTGAAAATAAACCCGTTTTTCAGGTCGTCATCCGGATCAAAGTAAAATCCGTGGCTCCCGGTATAGGACGCGCTGCCGCAAACCTCCGGGATTACCGCCCGGAAGGGGCCGTATTCGGTCTCTTCGACCACCCGGACCGTCATCAGTGTTCCAAGAATGCTTTCAATGGTGAGGCGGTCCCTGAAGTATCTGCGCTTTTCCAGTATCTGGTTCATCATGATCTCCCGGTACGATATGGTTCAAGCGGGTTTTCCATGCGGAAAACCTGCCTCGGATCTCCCGCAGGCAAACCCGGATACTCTATTCTGGTATCAGAACACGGCAAAAAAAACAATGTTCAATTTTGGAACAGCAGTCCATACATTTTTCAAAACCCTTTCATGCGATGACCCAGTGAGACCCGTTGATTCATATTGACAGGGAACGGCCTGATGCCCTATTATAAACTTGATTCACGGGAAACTCCGGGGAAGATGCCAAAATACCCGGCGGACGTTTTTAAGGAATTACCGAAGCGCATGGAGAAAACCGCTAAACAGGGAATCAAGGATGCAGGAGAGATTGCCTCCCTTCTGGCCGAAGACGGAATAGTGACCGAAGACCAGGTCAGGTACGCCATGCGGGTCAAAGAAAAACTCGCCACTGAAAAAAACCTGATCGAAACCCTGAAAGAGCTGAAATACATCAATGACGGACAGATCAAACAGACTCTGAGGACCCATCACCTCTCTTTGCGTATCGGGGATCTCCTGGTTGAACTCGGGTATCTGTCAAAGGACCGGCTGAACGCCGCCATTGAACTTCAGAAACAAGACAAGGGAAAACGGCTCGGAGAGATCATTCTCGAAAACCGGTTTATCAGTGAATCCGCGTTCCTTGAAATTCTCTCCGTGCAGATGGGATTTCCTTACGTGGATCTCGCTTTTGCCGAAATCGATACGGGGCTTACCGGAAAAGCCCCTGTCAAATGGTGTGAATCCCACCGTTTCGTGCCGGTCAGAGTCGAAAACAACCGGCCTGTGATCGCATTTGCAGACCCGCTCAACGAATCCGACATCAAAGGGGCGAAAGAGCTTTTCGGAGAAAATTTCACCGTCGCCATCTCGTCGCCAACCTCCATTCAGCTGACTCTGGAAAAAATCAAGTCCGGCAAAATCAAAAACCGGGACGTTGTGGACGAATCCACCGTCCGGGGGATAGTGGATACGGTTATCGGCAAGGCAATCGAGGAAGGGGCCAGCGACATCCATATCGAGCCTTTGCGGGACCGTATCCAGATCCGGTTCCGGATCGACGGGATCCTGGTTCACCACAAGGATTATGCCCAGAACATACTGCCCATGCTGGCCAGCCGGCTTAAAATCCTGAGCGGAAGCAATATTGCCGAAAAACGCCGGCACCAGGGCGGAAGGATTTCCTATGAGTACAAGGGCAATACCTTTGATATGCGGTTGTCTTTTTATATCACGGTGTTCGGGGAAAAGATCGTCATGCGGATCCTCAACCGGATCGACCAGATCATCAGCATTGAAAACATCGGATTGCAGCCCAAGATGATGAACCGCTTTCTCATGGACGTTCTCAACGTGCCCAGCGGGGTTCTGATCATCACCGGCCCCACCGGCTCCGGAAAAACCACGACCTTGTACAGCTGCGTGAACCATATCAACAGCCCCCAGACCAGCATCCTTACCGCGGAAGACCCGGTGGAATATGTCATGGACGGGGTTTCCCAGTGTTCCATCAACCCGGATATCGGGCTTACCTATGAGGAAACCCTTCGGCATGTGGTCCGGCAGGACCCGGACGTCATCGTTATCGGGGAAATCCGGGACAACTATTCGGCGGACGTGGCCGTTCATGCGGCGCTCACCGGCCACAAGGTCCTCACCTCTTTTCATACCGAAGACAGCATCAGCGGCCTGATCCGGCTTTTGAACATGGATATCGAAGCATTTCTCATTTCTTCCACCGTGGTCTGCGTGATGGCCCAGCGCCTGTTGAGAAGGATCTGCCCCTTTTGTGTTCAGCCGTACACCCCCACGCCGTATGATCTGAAGCTTCTGGGATACGCCCCGGGCCATGTACGGCGCTACAGATTCCTCAAGGGCCAGGGCTGCCGGCACTGCCGGCACACCGGATACAAGGGGCGGCTCGCCGTTTTCGAGATGCTGGTTCTCAATGAAGACGTCAGGGACGCCGTTCTCAACCACAAGTCCAGCTATGAAATCAGAAAAATCAGCATTGAGACCTCCGGGCTCGTCACCCTGATGGAAGACGCCATCTCCAAAGCCACGGCCGGTCTGACCACAATGGAGGAAATTTTCCGGTGCGTACCCCGTCTGATTCCGCCGAGGCCTATCAATGAAATCCATCGACTCCAGGGGTTGTAATACACCATGAACAGCAAAGTATCCTTGATTGACCTGGTCAAAAAAGAAATGGAAAAAGAGAACTGCCTCCCGGTTCTCAGCAAAAGAGCCGGCGCCCTCCAGAAGGAAGCGGTAAAGGAAGACCCGGATATCCAGAAAATCGGTTCGATCATCCGGCTGGACCCCACCCTGACAAGCCAGGTGCTCAAAGTGGCCAACTCTCCCTTCTACAGGGGATTGCAGAATGTGGAGACCATCCGGGAGGCCGTGATTCGGCTGGGGCAGAACGAGGTCGTCAACATTGTCATGACCGTGATCCACAAAGGCAATTTCAACTCGAACGTGCCGATTATTAAAAACAACCAGAACCGGCTCTGGAACCATCTGGTGGCGTGTGCTCTCGGTTCCCTGTGGACATCCAGGCACCTGTCCATGGAACCTCTCATCCCGAAATCCTTTATCGCGGGATTGCTGCACGACATGGGGAAAATCTATCTGTTGACCGCGCTGGAAAAAATCATCAAATCCAGAGAGATCGATTTTAAACCTTCTGCGGCACTGATCGGCAAAATTCTCGATTCCCTGCACGCCGAACAGGGGTATCACCTGTTGAGACAATGGAATATCCCGGAAAAATATGCAATTATCGCAAGGGATCACCACACCGAAGAATTCGACCACACAGACCTTCTGCTTGTCATTGTCCGGCTTGTGAACAAGGTGTGCGGCAAGATGGACAATCCCGGCCGGACAGAAGATATCTCAACGATTGTAGGCTCAAGGGAAGCCGAAATTCTCGGCATGACGGAAATCGGAATCGCCGAACTCGAGATTGCCATGGAAGATTCACTGAAAAAGTATATCTCTTAACCGCTCCGTTTGCCAGGGGGGATCGGACGCAATTCCTTATTTCTGTTGTTTTTCCGGTTGAAAATTTGGCTTATGCTCATTATATTACTTATAGATGTTCATTTTCAGTACAAGAGACTATAGGCAATATAACCTTTTCAATCATTAGTGCGGTGGAGGTTTGATTATGTCGAAAAAGAATACCAAGGAAACCGTGGAAAAGCTGCTCGGCATGGCAGGCATTACCATCAACGGATCAAATGAATGGGACATCCAGGTCCACAACGATAACTTTTACGATCGTGTGCTGGCGGATACCGATCTCGCCCTGGGAGAAACCTACATGGAAAACTGGTGGTCCACATGGGCACTCGACAAGCTCATCGAACGGCTGGTAAGTACGGATATTGAACGGTGCATCAAAAGAAATGCAAGATTTTTACTGGACTTCGCCTCGGCAAAACTTCTGAACCGGCAGACCCGCCGCAGGTCGCTGGAGGTCGGGAAGAAGCACTATGACATCGACAACGATCTTTACAAACGAATGCTGGACGAACGCATGCTTTACACGTGCGGGTACTGGCAACATGCGGACACCCTGGACAAGGCCCAGGCAGACAAGCTTGACCTTGTCTGCCGGAAGATCAACCTTCAGCCGGGTATGGAGGTACTCGATCTCGGGTGCGGCTTCGGCTCGTTTGCCAGATTCGCCGCTGAAAATTACGGGGCGAAAGTGACCGGCTACAATATTTCCGGCGAACAGCTCAAGCTTGCCAGAGAAATGAACAAGGGACTGGATGTCGAATTCCGGGAGGAGGACTACCGGAATGCCAAAGGAAAATACGACCGCGTGGTCTCCATCGGAATCTTCGAACATGTGGGCCCGAAAAACCACAGGACCTATATGGAAACAGTGAACCGCTGCCTCAAGGACGACGGGATCGCCTTCATCCACACCATCGGCAACAACCGGACCACCACCGTATCCAACCGGTGGGTGAACCGGTACATCTTCCCCAACGGCAAACTGCCGTCCATTGCCCAGATCGGAAAGGCAATGGAGGGACTTTTCGTGATGGAGGACTGGCACAACTTCGGAGAGGATTACGATAAAACCCTGATGGCCTGGTATGAAAACTTCAAGCATGCCTGGCCGGAACTCAAGGACCGATACGGAGATCAATTCTACCGGATGTGGACGTTCTATCTTCTCTCCTGCGCAGGTGCGTTCCGGGCCCGAACCATCCAGCTGTGGCAGATCGTCATGACCAAAACCGGTTCCACCCAGCCGGAATGCCGTCTGGTCTGACCCGATGACAAGGAAAAGATTTGATGCGGCCGTGGTAGGCGCAGGCCCCGGCGGAACAACCTGTGCCCGGGAACTGGAAAGGCTGGGGGTAAAAACGGTCCTGCTGGACAAGGCGGATTTTCCCCGGCAGAAGCTTTGTGCGGGGTGGATCACCCCGGATGTGATGGCGGATCTCGGATTTGTTCCATCCGACTACCCCTACGGTATCAAACGGTTTGACAGGATCAACTTTCATATAAACCACGTAAAAATACCGGTAAGAACCCGCCAGTACTCTATCCGGCGGTACGAATTCGATCACTGGCTGCTGCAAAGAGTCAAGACACCGTTTTACCGTCATACCGTCCGCCGCATCCGGGAGAAAAACGGCGGATTTGAGATTGACGACCGGTTCTTCGCCCGGTATATCATCGGAGCGGGCGGCACCAACTGCCCGGTTTTTCGACAGTTTTTCAAAAACAAAAGTCCGCGCCGGGAAAAATCCCTCATCGTCACAATGGAAAAGGAATACCGAACCGAGTTTCCCGATCGGCAGTGCCATCTGTGGT
This sequence comes from Desulfarculaceae bacterium, assembly GCA_021737205.1. Taxonomy (GTDB): domain Bacteria; phylum Desulfobacterota; class Desulfobacteria; order Desulfobacterales; family Desulfobacteraceae; genus JAIPEK01. The sequence continues at coordinate 9,178 of JAIPEK010000011.1, read as the reverse complement.
TTTTTGTCAACAACCTTCCCGGATATGCCTGGTATGTCCCGAAAATCAACGGATACCTGAACATCGGGATCGGGGGAAAAGCGTTTCGTATGAACAAAAGAGGGGACTCCATTCAATACCATTTTGCGGCCTTCCTTGACATGCTGGAACAAAAAGGAATGATCACGGCCCGCCCGGAAGGAGGCAAGGGATATGCATATTACTTGCGGCACCCGGATATCCGCACCCGGATCGGCAATGCGCTGATTATAGGAGATTCGGCCGGACTTGCCACAAGGGATATGGGAGAAGGGATCGGCCCGGCCGTGAAAAGCGGGATTCTTGCGGCCCGATCCATCGCTTTGAACCGGCCGTTCACCCTCGCTTCCGTAAACCGGTTCAGCCTGCCCCAGCTGGTATGGTCCGGATTGCGCCCCTGAGAATCAAATCGGGCAGTCCCGCTTATGAAGTTTGAACCGCGGCCCCTTTTTTCAGCACATCCGGCATCACCACGGTGGCGATCCGCTCGTGCCGGCTTTTGGACATGGCCGGATAATGCGCCTGAAGAAATTCCACGATCTGCTTTTTGGCGCTTTTGCTGGTATTGTATCGCTCCTTGAGAAAAACTTCATTCCACACGCATACCGCTGCAGCAAGTTCACCGGCATGGTATTGCTCCCGAGGGTCGAAAAGTCGGTCCAGCTGAGAATAGGTCGGCCGTTCAATGGGAATATCCCCCAGGATTGCACCCGGCAGACGTAGATTCTTTTTTTCCGCCCATTCCAGAAGGTCCGTCCTTGAAACATACCGGCCGTTTACGGCGGTGAGTTCACCGTTTGCAATGTCTTGTTCAAGCTTGTCATACAGCTCCCGGTGCTCTTTTGAAAACCCGGCTGTTGCATCATTCTCCGGACCGGGGATCACGGGCTCTTCGCCCAGCAACAGGTATACCGCTTCTTCCCTGGCCCAGTAGTACATTTCGTTCCATCGCTTGTAATCCGGCTTTGTGTTGACTCTCATTTTACCTCCCGTTTAAAGGTTTTCCCTGATATACACGTCCAGCCGTTCCAGGCCCTCCTGCATGTTCCGTCTTCCGAAACCGATCCGCACATTTTCTCCCTGCCACTCGCTGCCGTATACCCGGGAAGGCAGCAGCAGCACTCCTTTTTCCGCCAGAAGTCCGGAGCAGAAGTCGGCGGCCCCTTTTTTCAGTTTAAGGCCGGGAAACGCCACTGATCCGGCATTGGGCTTTTTCCACTCGAACAAGGTTTCATGGATTTGGAAAAACTCATCCAGAAGATCCAGGTTGCCACGGATCAGTTCAAGGTTGCCTGATACGATCCGCTCCTTTGATCTCAGCCCCATGAGGGCCAGAATCTCGGACGGCGCACTGTTGCAGATGGTGGTATAATCCTTGAAACAGGCCGCTTCACCGAGAATTTCCCGGTCCGACGTTGCCAGCCATCCGATTCGCAGGCCGGCAAGAGAAAAGCTTTTGGACATGCCGGAAAGGGAAATTCCTTTTTCATACAGGTCGCAGACAGACGCAATGCGCTCGGTGCCGGGGTGTTCGAGATACCGATACATTTCGTCCGAAAAAATATAAATGCCGCGTTCCCGGGCCAGTTCAACCACCGCCCGGATTTCATCGCCGTCCGGCAGGGCGCCGGTGGGATTGTGGGGAAAATTGATCACGATCAGTCTGGTTTTGTCGCAAAGCAGATCTTTCAGTTGCTCCACGTCGAAACGGAATCCGTCATTTCCGTATTCCGGCATCCATTTGGAAACGGTGCATCCGGTGGACAACGCCACCTGGTAGAGGGACTGGTATGCCGGATATGTGGTGACCACGTGATCCTCTTTTTCCAGAAGCGTGTTCATCAGGATAAAGATCAGCTCTTCCGGGGCGGCCACAAACACATCCTCCCGGGCCATATTGGAATAAAGGGCGGCGATCTGTTGCCGCAGCGCCGGAAGCCCGTCCGATTCGGTGTATCCCAGGGTCAGGTTTTCCCACATGGTCCGTGTTTCTTCGTCGGCCATGGACACAAGCTCCTGCATGCCGAGAGGTTCACAGTCTGAACAGCACAAAAGGTGCTCCACGGAAAATTCATATTTTGCAAAGTATCGTTCCAGCTCAAAAGGTGCGATTTTCATTGTTCCATCCCGTTGTCGTTTTGCGGTTGACTCCATTCGATTTTTCCGGCACTTTCCAGTTCACGGAACAACAGGTCCGCCGCTTCCGTGTTCCCTTCCTCTATTGCCACCGTATGGGTAACGGTGTCCGTATAATCCGATGCCGTGACGGAGCCGTTCATGTCGCTGATATGGCGGAGGAATGCATCGTTGAACGCATACCCCACCTTCACCGTGTAGGAATGGGTGCGTACGAACTTTTTGAGCTTTCCCTCCTCCACCGCAGCCCGTGCCGCCGCCCCGTATGCGTCTATCAATCCCCTGATGCCCAGTTTCACACCGCCGAAATAGCGGGTCACCACGCATGCGACGTTGGTCAGGCCGTAACCGGCAAGGGTGTTCAGCATGGGCTGCCCGGCCGTGCCGGCAGGCTCGCCTGCATCCGAAGCGTGTCGTGTTTCCCCGCGATCTCCGACAATGTAGGCCCAGCAGTTATGGGTGGCGTTCTTGTGGAGCTTTGATACGTTCGTGATAAACTCTTTTGCATCCTCCATGGTTTCGACGTGCCCCAAAGAACAGATAAAGGTGGAGCGCCTGATTTTCAGTTCGGCCGAGCAATCTTCGGCAAGAGAATACCACATTTTTTTCAATCGCGGTTAAAGGTCAACCCAGGTTTCTGCTTCATTGCCGCACCTGGTGCAGGTTCCGGTTCCCTTTACCCGGGCCGCCTCGCCTTTGGAACTCTTCTTTTTTTCCGCCTCTTCCACTTCCACCCATTCGCAGGTGACAATCATTTCCGCTTCATTACCGCATTTTTCACAGGTGCATACCTGTTTAAACTTTTTTTCTTCAGCCATTGACGATCCATTCTCCTTGTATATGTTTTAATCCGTTCCATTGCATGTACATCTTCTCTTATCATAATATCGATTCTGCGACTTGACCAGCGAAAAATCATTTTTATGTTAATGTGAGGGCGGCTGGATTTGAAAACAATCGTTTCAGGAAAGAGTTTCCATATCCTTTTTTTTCTGATAATCTGAAACACGACGTGCAGACAGGATTTGTCGCACGCGAATCCACATTCCAAGCAGGGGGACATATGAAATCCGAAGAAATTTTTACCGAAGCACTTGAATATGAAAAAAAGATACGGGATCTGTACTTGTCCGCAGTGGAAAAAATCGACGACAAAAGGGGCAAGGACCTTTTCAAGGCGCTGGCCGACGATGAACAGTCCCATGTGGACTTTCTCGAATACAGTCTGGACAAGCTGAAAAACAAGGATGATGTGGATATCAGCCGGCTTGAATCCAACATCCCCTCGGTGGGGAAACTGGATCGGAATATTGAAAAAATGAAAGACAGGATTCCCCGGCACATGCTCGGGGACGTCAAGCGGGTGTTGAACAGTGCTCTGAATCTTGAAATCGAAACCAGCCGTTTCTACAAGGAATCCTGTGACAATGCTGAAGAGGGGCTGATCAAGGAAATTCTGAAAAAATTCCATGAAATCGAGGAACGCCACGTGGAAGTGGTACGGGTGGAGCTTGACTTCAGTTCAAACAACGGCCACTGGTTCAATTTCATGGAGATCGATCTCGAACACGGGTAATCCGGATTTGTAACCGTTCACGGTTTACAGTTGTCGGTTCACGGTTAAAAAACAGAGATTAGATTAATTCAAGAGTTGAAATCAATGGAAAAACCGTGAACAGTGAACCGATAACCGTGACGATTACCCGGATTTTTTGTCCGGATTGAAATGCACTTTTGCAGAAAGGAATGCAGGGTATCGAATGTAACCGACAGAACAGGAAGGGGGGATGACTCAGATGAAAATCAAAAAAGCGGTATTTCCCGTTGCCGGACTCGGAACACGGTTTCTTCCGGCCACCAAAGCCATGGCGAAAGAAATGCTTCCGGTGGTGGACAAACCCATTATCCAGTATGCGGTGGAAGAGGCTTTCGAAGCCGGAATCGAACAGATCATATTTGTTACCGGCAGGGGGAAGAAAGCACTGGAAGATCATTTTGACCGGTCTTTCGAGCTGGAAAGAAATCTCGAACTCAAGCAGAAGGACGAACTGCTGGTGCAGATCCAGAGCCTTGTGCCGAAAACCGGCACCATCGTCTATACCAGACAGAACGAACCATTGGGGCTTGGGCACGCCATCTGGTGCGCAAGGGACATCGTGGGTGACGAACCATTCGCCGTTCTCCTGGCCGATGACCTTGTCAAATCCCAGAAATCGGTCCTCACCCAGATGGTGGATACCTTTGACCGCCTGCGGGCCTCCATCGCCGCGATTATGGAAGTGGATGCCGACCAGACGGACAAATACGGCATCCTGGATGCCGAACCCATGGAAAACAGCGTGGTCAAAATAAAGGACATGATCGAAAAGCCGGATCCTTCCGAGGCCCCGTCCAATTATGCCATAATGGGGCGGTATATTCTCACTCCGAGAATATTCGATTTTCTGGGCAAAAAAGAAAAAGGAGCCGGCGGTGAAATTCAGCTGACCGACGCCATGAAAGCGCTTCTGGAACACCAGCCGGTTTTCGGGTACAAGTTCAAGGGAGAGCGTTTCGACTGCGGGGACAAGGCCGGCTTCCAGATGGCAAACCTCGCCTATTCAATGGAGCACCCGGATATCCGGGAAAAACTTCTTGATTATATCCGGGACTCGATCCTGAAGTAAGCGGTACCGACTTTTGTAAGCGCCGAAGCTAAACCATGGTTGAAAAGGGTTTTGATATCAGGAGAAAAGGCGGTCACTTGTACATGGAGTACGCTTTCATCACTTTTTTCACATACCGCCGGGTTTCGGGAAAAGGGGGGATGGTTTCATACCGGTCCACGGTCGATGGCCCTGCATTATATGCGGCAAGGGCCAAAGAAAGCGTATTCTTGTACCGCCGGATCAGGCGGTTGAGATACCGGGCGCCGCCCATGATGTTCTGGGAAGGGTCGAACGGATCGGACACATCCAGGCGTTCGAAATTTTCCGGCATAATCTGCATCAGCCCTTTTGCCCCTTTCCCGGAAACCGCCCTGGGATTAAAACCGGACTCCACATGAATCACCGCCTTTAAAAGGGAAAAATCAAGACCATACCGATTCGATGCCTTTCGGATGAGAGCATCGTATTTACCGGAACCTGTGGCGAACCGTTCATTTTTTTTCCTTTTCTCTTTTAAATAAAGCTTGTACTCGTACTTGTCCGCCGTGGGAACGTTGGTAAAATGGACGACCCCGTCGGCATCAATTGTGGTGTAAATATCCGCACTCCCTTCCGCCGGGAGGATCAAACAAATGGAAACACAAACAGCGATGGCCACATAGGTTTTCATCGAAACCGTTTCAATCGTTTTTTATCCGTGAGGTCCCTGTATTCTTTTACGATAAATTTTGAAGCAAACCGCGGATTGGAAAGATACATAAGGTTGGTGGACATGAAATCGTCCACCATACTTTGAAAAAGCGCATCTTTTTCCTGCTCCATGATAAAATTCCGCTCTGCCTTGTACTCGTAGGACACCTGTTCTCCAAGTTTTGAAACCGCATCCGCCGGATCGATCCCGAATCTCTCCACATCGGAAAGAGTGGATTCATCCACCGGAATAACGATTTTCGCTTTCATCGAGACAAGCCAGGCATCCTGTCCCACCTTTTTCGAACAGTCGGTGATCATCAGCACAAGGCCGTTGTCCAGTTTGATTTCTTTTACTACGGTCGGTTCATTCATTTGTCCATCATACTCCTGTGATGCTGCTGCATCATGGTGGTTATTTCAGCAAAAATATTGTATTCTACCAGTCCGGCAAATCCCGATCAAGGGAGTTGCCCGAAAATACCCGGGACAAGTTCAAAACAGCTCCATCTGTTTGGGGGTGTTCTTTTTTGCCTCCCGGACAAACTCCGTGTTCCGGTGCAAAAGGAGATTTTTCTCGATATCCTGCAGAAAAACTGACTTTTCGCGCTTTTCGGTTTTTCCGAACACCATTCGTTTTTTTGCATACGTCAGGCAGAGCAGGTGCTCAGCCCGGGTCATGGCCACGTAAAAAAGACGCCTTTCCTCGTCCAGATCAGCAGGCTCGTCTCGTTTGGGGAAAAAGGGAATAAGTCCCTGTTCGCAACCTGCCACGAACACCACCGGGAACTCGAGCCCCTTGGCGGCATGGATAGTCATGAAGGAAACCTTTTCCGCCTCCGGAACCCAGAAATCCTGATCATGGTTCAGAATTTCCCCTTCCGGACCCTGGACCGCAACATCCGGATGTTCCCGTTTTTCCCGTCCGGCGCACTGAAACGGGATCCCGGCGGTGGAAAACACCTCTTCAAATGCATCATACTGCCGCTTGGTGCGGAACAGGACGGCAAAATCGGAAAACGAAAACTCTTTTTCCGGAGCATCTAAAACCTTGCCTGCATCAATGGACAAAAACGATGTGCCGCCCACCATCTGCTCGATCATTTTGCCCACTGAAACCGCTTCGGCCTTCCGGCCGGCGGTTTCCAGAATCAACAGCCTGCTGTCAAAAGAAAGGGTCGACAGAATCCGTTCCCTGCCGGTTTCGTTGTTTTGCCTTGTTATCATCTGAAAAGAGGCGTCCAGTATGGACTGGGGGGAACGGTAGCTCTTTTTCAGCACAATTTTTTCACACCCCGGAAAATCATGTTCGAACCGGTTGAAAAAGGTCCGGTCCGAGCCGCGGAACCCGTATATGGACTGGTCCGGGTCCCCGATGACCACAAGCCGCTCTCCGCCGCAGGCAAGCGTTTTGACCAGGACATACTGGCTGTGGTTGATGTCCTGGTACTCGTCCACGAATATATACGTAAAGCGCTCTTTTGCCTTGGACAGAAGGTCCGGGTTTTGATTGAAAAGGGTCACCGTCCGGACAATCAGGTCCTCGTAGTCCGAAAATCCGTCCGCAGCCAGGAGAGCCTCATACCTCTTCCATATCCGCCGGACCGTCTCCGCCTGATCCGGGCCGAACAAGGGTTCAAGGTCATCTTCTACGGAAAACAGCCGCTGCTTTGCCTTCTGGATCATCAGATCGGCCTTGTCCGGCTTGATCGATTCCTCCGCACACGCCTTGTCCAAGAACCCGGCAAGCGCCTCTTCGTTTGCCACCATCGGATCGAACCCGCCATATTCCCGCAAAACCATCAGGCAGAAAGAGTGAAACGTGGCCGCAACCACATCACAAGGCTTTTTGCCGGTCCGGGTTTCAATGCGCTGTTTCATTTCGCCGGCCGCCTTGGTGGTGAACGTCAGCGCCAGGATATCCTCCGGCCGAACCCCTTTTTCCCGGATCAGGAAAGCAATCTTTTCGGTGATGGTCCGGGTCTTTCCCGTGCCCGGTCCGGCCTGGATCATAAGGGGCGCCCCCTGAAAAGCCACGGCCTTTTCCTGTCTGCTGTTCAATCTTTCTTCCGCCGGCCCGGCCGACAGTTCCTCTTTTTCTCGGGGTTCCTTTCCAGGGACGCAGGCTTTGTTCTCCTGCGGTTTCTTTTCCTTTGCCCCGGTACTTTTCTTTTTCCTTACCGCAGGATCTTCAAACAGTTTACCGCCGCCTCCTTTGAGCGCTTCTCTATCCTCTTTGCTGAAAATCTCCACCTTTCCGTACTCTCCGTCATAACCCGGGGATATCTTTACCCTTCCCGCCCGCATTCTTTGAACGGCCTCTGCAAACATGGGCACACCTGCCTTCTCTATGTCCGGGATACCGCACTCCAACAGAATATACAATTCCGGACCGATACTCTCCAGGAGTTTGTCATAATGACCCCCGACCTTTTTGGTCTTGGGTCCCACCTGGAATATCTCGGACAACAGATCGGCCATGGGCACGATACTTTGAAAGGAGGCCCGGTTTTCCGGTGTGTATCCCCGGGGTCTTGCGGCAAGCTTTTGCACCCGGTTCAACACGCCCAGCGTCAAGGGCTTGCCGCACTCGGGGCAGATCCCGCCAAAGCTTTCCGTCTTTTCAGGAGCCAGGCAGACCCCGCATTTCCTGTGGCCGTCAAAATGGTATTTGCCCTGGTGGGGATACATGTCCACGGTGCCGCCGTATTGGGCGGGATCCCCGGTCTCAAGGGCCTTGCGTATGTCTTTAAAGGAAAGGTTCGAGTGAAACACGGTGGCGTTTCTTCCGAGATACATGGGAGAATGGGCGTCTGAGCTGGATATCAGGCTGATCCGGTCCAGATCTTTGACACGCCAGTTCATGGGCGGGTCAGATGAAAGTCCGGTTTCGGCGGCGAATATATGCCCGGAAAGATCGCCGAAGCATTGATCCACCCGGTCGAATCCGGATTTGGAACCGAAAAGGGAAAACCAGGGTGTCCAGATGTGCGCCGGGATCAGCATCCCCTCGGGGTTGGTATCCAAGGTGATTTCCAGCAGTTTTTCCGCATCCAGCCCCAGGATCGGGCGGCCGTCGGATTCAATGTTGCCGATCCGGTCCAGCCTGGCGTTGAACCGCTTCACGCTTTGAAGGTCCGGGAAAAACACCAGGTTGTGGTTCTTCCGGACCACCCCGTCCTTTTTGTATATGCTGCTGATTTCCGCCTGGAGAATAAACCTCACATCAGCCAGACAGAGGGCGGGAACATGTCTGTCGAGTTCTTTTTCAAGTTCCGGTTTGAGCCGGAAAAGCCCGGGTTCCGCCTCGACCAGTTTTTCCTCTATCTCAGCGAACCAGGCCGGGTGGGTGAAATCACCGGTGCCGACCACGGTGATCCCCTTGAGCCGGGACGCCCGGTACAGGTTTTCAAGGTCCAGATTTTTCGCCGTGGCCCTGGAATATTTGGAATGCACATGCAGATCCGCAAAAAACGTCATCACTCCTCCCCGGATTGTGTTCCTTTTTATATGAAAGAACAACATTTTACCATGAAGACCATGAAGGAACTGAAGTAAAATCTTCATGAACTTCATGATCTTCATGGTGATTTTTCATCATTCGTTGTGTCCAAAAGGACATGGCTGTTATATAAAATCCAATTTGTACATGATTTGCCTTTATTTATAAAGAAAGATTATTTATG
>JAIPEK010000010.1 GCA_021737205.1 Desulfarculaceae bacterium | reverse complement strand
GTGAGAATTTTTACAAGCGAATCCTCGTTCAGCTCTCCGATCGAGGTAATCACCGGAAGCCTGCCCAAAAATTCGGGAATAAGACCGAACTGAATCAGGTCTTCGGGTTTGAGCTGCCCGAGAATATCACCGATATTTCTTTCATTTGCACTCTTGATATCGGCGCCGAACCCGAGGGTTTTCTGGTGAAGCCTCTTTTCAATTATCGTGTCAAGCCCGGTAAATGTCCCTCCGCAGATGAACAGGATATTGGACGTATCGATTTTCACGTAATCCTGCTGGGGATGTTTGCGGCCGCCTTTGGGAGGCACGCTTGCCACTGTGCCTTCAATGATTTTCAGAAGCGCCTGCTGCACCCCTTCGCCGGAGACATCCCTGGTGATAGACGGGTTGTCACCCCGCTGGGAGATTTTATCGATTTCATCGATGTACACGATTCCCCGCTGGGCCTTTTCAATGTCATAATCCGCATTCTGCACAAGCGAGAGAATGATGTTTTCCACATCCTCTCCCACATACCCGGCTTCGGTAAGCGTGGTAGCGTCAGCCAGTGTGAAAGGTACATCCAGAAACCTTGCAAGGGTCTGGGCGAGAAGTGTCTTGCCGCAGCCGGTCGGGCCGATGATCATGATATTGCTTTTTTCGATTTCCACATCATCGTCCTGCTGCTGCTCAAGGGCCGAGTCAAGGCGTTTGTAATGGTTGTAAACGGCAACTGCAAGTACTTTTTTGGCCCGATCCTGCTCGATCACGTACGAATCCAGCTTCTCCTTTATTTCCCGGGGGTTAAGGTATCTGTGTTTTTCCCCGTCAACGCCGGAAGTAAGTTCCTTTTGCTCGTCTTCTATGATTTCACCGCAGAGTTTGACGCACTCGTTGCATATATATACGCTGGGTCCTGCGATGAGCTTGGTTACTTCTTTCTGGTTTTTTCCGCAGAACGAACAGAAATACGGTTCCTGTTCATCATCTTTTCTGCTCATTTGTTACTCCTTTTTGGATCCTGCCGATTTCTCAAGGTCTTTCCTGTCAGCCACAACGTTGTCGATGAGGCCGTATTGGACAGCTTCGTCTCCCGTCATGAAAAAATCCCGGTCGGAATCCTCCGCGATCTTCTCCTTTTTCTGCCCGGTATGGTCGGAGAGGATTTTGTTCAGGCAATCTTTCATTCGAAGGATTTCTTTTGCCTGGATCTGGATGTCCGAAGCCTGACCCTGGGTTCCGCCCAAGGGTTGATGCACCATGATTCTCGAGTTGGGCAGTGCATACCGTTTTCCTTTCCGGCCGGCCGCCAGAAGCAGGGACCCCATGCTTGCGGCCTGTCCTACGCAGACGGTCACCACGTCCGGTTTGATGTACTGCATGGTATCATATACGGCAAGGCCGGCTGTAACACCGCCTCCGGGGGAGTTGATATAAAAATTGATATCCTTTTCCGGATCTTCCGATTCCAGGAATAGAAGCTGGGCCACGAGAAGATTGGCAATTTCGTCATTGATGGCCGTTCCCAGGAAAATAATCCTGTCTTTCAGAAGCCTTGAAAAAATGTCGTATGACCGCTCTCCTCTGTTCGTCTGTTCTACAACCATTGGAATTAAAGGCAATTTGAACGCTCCTTGTTGTTGTTCATTTTTGTTGTCAGGCCCCAAGCAGCAAAGAGTAAGGTGTTATTCATCCTCTTCTTTCCGCTCTTGTTCATCCCCTTCGTCAGCCCCGGTTTCTTCGGATTCTTCCGGTTCAACTTCGGTGATGTTGCCTTTCTCTATTATAAGGTCTACAGCTTTTTTTTCAAGCTGTGTATGTTTATAATTTTCAAGCGCGTTCTCGTTCATGCTGAAGAAGTTTTTCACTGCATCCACCGAGGCATTCATATCTGTGGCCATTTTTTCGAAACTTGCTTCCATTTCTTCTTCGGTCAGTTCAAGGTTTTCCTGTTCAATGATCTTTTCCAGGATCAAATGCCGTCTGGCCTGTTTTTCCGCCACGTCTTTGTAGCGTTCCCGGAGGATCTCCTTGCTCAGGCCGGCCTCTTCCAGGCTGGTGTTGTTCTGGGTGTAGGCCTGTTCGGTTTCGGATATGATGCCTTCCAGCTCCGCTTCCACCATGGATTGGGGAACTTCGAACTCATGTTTGTCCAGAAGTTTCTGGAACACCTGTTCGCTGAGTTCGTGCCGGGTGCGCTGCTCGTATCCCTTTTCCAGGTTTTCCCGGATGGTGTCCCGGACCTCGTCGAGCGTTTCATACTGGCCCAGTTCTTTTACCAGGTTGTCGTCCGCTTCCGGCAGGACCTCCTCCTGGATTTCCTTGAGTTTCACCCTGTATGAGATGGCTTTGCCGGCAAGGTCCTCATCCGTGGCGTCCTCCGGGTAGGTGACGTCGATGTTCAACTCCTGTTCGGGGATTACCCCGGTGAGTTTCCTGGAGAACTCTTCCGGCATATTGTCGTTGCCGATGGCCATGACGTAGTTTTCCACTTTCGGAGTCTTGTCGAACGGCTGTCCGCCGAGAAAGCCCTCATAATCGATAAGAACAAAGTCTCCCTCTTTTACGGGGCGCTCTTCCTCCACTTTCTGTTTGGAGGCCATGGTTTTTCTGATCATGTGGATCTGGCTTTCCACCTCGTCTTCGGAGATCCGGTATGCGGTCTTGGTCAGGTCAAAACCGTCGTATTCCACCTGGTTGATTTCCGGCTTGATATCCACGGTGATGTCGAACTTGTATGAACTTTCCGGGTCGAGATCCGGCGGATCGAGCCGGGGGGAGCCCACTACCTTCAGGTCATAATCTTCCAGGGCTTTTGAAAAGGATTCCTGGATCAGCCTGGGGGCGATGTCAGCGTGCACATCTTTGGAAAATTTGTTTTCAAGGACCTTGCGGGGCACTTTGCCCTTCCTGAAGCCCTTGATGTCGGCGGATTTTTTCAGCTCATTGTACGCCTGGTCCAGTTCCTTGGCAACTTCGGCCCGGGGAACCTCGAAATGGAGAACTTTTGTCACATTGGATTTGTCTTCAACGGTTACCTGCATATTTCCTTCCTGTATAAAGGCTTTAAAAATTGGGGTTTATCCACGGTTTTCTTTTTGATTCATCAATACCGCCTTGCCCCGGCTGAATTATTGACGAATAATTTTGACAAAATATACTAAAATAAACCTTATACATACAGGTGTCAAGAAAATTGCGGCCGGAAATTATGGAAATGCTTAAAATGAAGGCTTTTCCGGCTGTCTTCCGTCTAGAATGTCCCGGATCATGCGGGCCAGTTTCTCATTGTCCACGGGTTTTTTCATATACTCTTTTACACCGAGTTCGGTCACTTTTTGTCCACTGATGTTTTCGTTGTATCCCGAACAAAGGATGACGGGGAGATCGTTTCTTTTTTCGAGGATCCTCACGGCCAGCTCGTCTCCGGTCATCCGGGGCATGGTCATGTCGGTGATAACAAGGTCGAACCGGCCCGGGTCATTCTCAAACGCTTCCAGGGCATAAGCGCCGTCGGAAAATGCATCCACCGTGTACCCGTAATCCTGCAGAAATTCCCGGGTGGGAACCAGTATGCCCTCTTCGTCGTCCACCACCATTATCGTCTCTGATCCGCCTTCGAACGAGTCCGGCAAGTCCCTGCCGGTTTGGGAAGTGGTCTTATTTCCCGCCAAGGGCAGGAAGACCTGAAAAGATGTGCCTTCACCGGGCGTGCTGGAGGCCCGGATGCAGCCGCCGTGGTCCTCCACAATGCCGTAGACAAGAGACAGCCCCAGGCCGGTGCCTTCACCGGGCGCCTTGGTGGTAAAGTACGGGTCGAATACTTTTCTCAGAGTTTCATTGTCCATCCCCTGGCCGGTATCCCGGATTTCCAGGCGGAGGTATTTTCCGGACCGGATATTGAGGTCCGGAACGCTGCTTTTGTCGGATATCGCAACCTCGGTCAGATCCACGTTGAGGACGCCCCCGCTGGAACGCATGGCATGGTAGGCATTGGTGCACAGATTCATCACCACCTGGTGGATCTGGGTGGGGTCGGCCAGGACCTTGGCCCTGGAGGCGATGTTTTCCCTGATTTCAATGGTGGAAGGTAAAGAGGAGCGGAGCAGTTTGAGACTCTCTTTGACCACCACCGAGATGTTCAGGGCGCGTTTTTCATGTTCGGACTGTCTGCTGAAGGTGAGAATCTGATGTATCAGGCCGGTGGCCCGCTGCGCCCCCTTGATGATCTGCTCGATATGTTCTTTTGATTTGGCAGGGTCGTCCGTGTGTCTCAGCGCCAGCTGGGAGTATCCGAATATACCGGAAAGGATGTTGTTGAAATCGTGTGCGATTCCTCCGGCAAGCGTGCCGATGGCTTCCATTTTGTGGGCCTGCCTCAATTCGTCTTCAAGCTTTTTCTTTTCCTTTTCCGCCTTTTTCCTTTCCGAAATATCTATGGTCAGTCCCCGGAACCCAACCGGTCTTCCATTGGCATCTTTCATCAGGGATACGGAGGTCTCCACCTGCAATTGACCGCCGTCCTTTTTTTCGATGGGGTATTCGTATTTTTCCAGTGGTTCGCCGGTCTCGAGGATCTCTTGGTAGACCCGGCCCAGTTCTGTTGATGTCTCTTCGCCGGTACAGGCCTGGTACTTCATGCCGAAAAGTTCCTCCTGGCTGTAGCCGGTCAGTTCACTCAGGGCATTGTTGAAAAAATGAAGACTCCCGTTGAGATCTACCTCGAAGTATCCGATGTTCCGGTTATCCAGAATGGTCCGGTACCGCTCCTCGTTTTCCCGCAATGCCTGTTCGGCCCATTTCAACTCGGAAATGTCTATGGCCGTGCCGATGATCAAAACAGGCGAGCCGTCGCTTTCCCACCGAACGACCTTTCCCCGGTTGTGCAGCCATCGTTTTTCCCCGTTTTTAGTCAGAATGATGAATTCATCATTGTAGTCGGCGCTTTCTCCCCTGACAAACCTGTTGAACTTGCGTTGCACCCTGTTCCGGTCCGACGGCTCGATAAACCGCAGCATTTCCTTTCCGCCGGCGGGGTATTCATCTTCGGCGTATCCGAAATAGGCGAACTGGTTCCGGTCCAGTTCAAACTCACCGGTCTTGAGGTTCAGCTCCCACACACCGGTCAAGCTGACTTCCAGGGCCATGGAGAGCCTTTCTTCACTTCTGTAGAGCGCCTCTTCAGCTTTCTTTCGGTCGGTGATATCCCGGACCACGCTCAACACCACATCCCGGTCCCGGAAGAGAATCCTTTTCGCATGGCATTCAGCGTATGTCCTGTCCGTTCCTCCGGTAAAGAGTTCGGTTTCAAACACCATGCGCCGGTCCTTGTCCTGCAGAGTGTTTAAAATTCCGTTTATGGCATTGTGCTCTTTTTCAGGTGTTATGTCGAAAATACTCAGGTCCGGCCGGCTGTTTTCAAAGAGTGTGAACTGGTCCCTGGCGATCCGGTTTACTTCTATAAATTTCCCGGTGAAGTCGCAGATGAACACCGGGTCGGCCACTCCCTCGAAAAGCTGCTGGTAGCGCTTGAGCTCCTCGGTTTCCCTTAGGTGCCGGACCATTGTGGTCAACGAGGACATGAGCTGCTGTACTTCGATGATATTGGAAGTCATGGATTGGTCCGTAAAATCCGCTTTTCCCCGGGACATTTCAAGGGATCTTTTTGACACCTGGGATAGAGGACGGCTTAAAAGGCGGCTTAAAAAAACCGATACCCCGATGGTAAAGGCCAGTATGCCGACGGAGGAATACAGCAGCATCCTCAGCACCCTTTTTTTGGCACGGTTGAGAATATTGACCCCGGACACATAGCGAAGATCGGGAAAACCCTCTTTCCGGGCCACCCCCATCCGTTTTCCGTTTATTTCGGCATACCGGAAATTTCGGTCCGGCAATCGATCGCTGTCTGCGGAAAAGTCCCTGATCCGCTTTCCGGACAGCAGATCCCATGCCCTGTTATCCTCCAGTTTGACTATCGTGGTGTTATTATTTCCTGTCACGGATTTCAGCAGGGTTTTGTCGTTTTTCAGAATATACAGAACCGCTGCGGTCCCGATCCTTGTTTTCTGGCGGAAAACCGGACGGGAGGTGTGGTATACGAAACCCAGGGAGGGCACTTTTTCCAGTCTCTGCGTGCCGCCCGAGGGCAGCAGGAGAGCCTGTACAAAATCCGGCTCGAGTCCGGCGGCTGATGCGCTGAAGACTTTTCCCGAATCCCGGGTGGACAGAAAAAAAGAGGTGGCGGTATCCTTACCGTACTTTTTCTTGAAATACTCGCTGAGCTGCTGATCCACGCCCAGCATCAGGGTGACCCGGATGGTGTTGTCCAGGCTGAGTTCCTTGAGCCTGCTTTCCGTGCGGTCGAACCGGTTTTCCAGAACCTGCATCACCTCACCGCATTCAGCCTTTACACGGTCTTCGAATTCAGAGGTCAGGCTTTTACTGAGAACGATATACAGGGTTCCCGCCGTTACAAGAGTGGTGACGATGACAAGAAACGTGATGGCAAGGAAAATACAGGTGGATAAATGAAATTTTTTCATCGGGCCGGGGAACCTCTGGTTATTATTTCCGGAATACTTCATCCGCAGCAAGCAGGATGTCTTTGGGGATCTCAAGGCCCAGTTCTTCGGCCCTTGACAGGTTGAACACCAGTGCCACCCGCTTTGCATCCTCTATGGACATGGCTCCGGGATCGGCTCCGTCCAGAATGGCCGCCGCTTTTCGACCGGCCTGATACCCCATTTCAAAGAAATCCACTGATGCCCCCCCGTAAAGCCCCATCTTGATAAAAGCGTAATTCAGACCGATGGCGGGTTTTTCAGCATGTCGGATCGTATGTTCGATAATTTCGGGAGCGGTATGGGTGTTTCCGGCCGAATCTTTTAAAAGAAGCGTTCCCAGGTAAAAGGAATCGATTTCAGGGGTTTTGTTGACCATGTCTATCACGTTGCAAAATTCTTCCCAGGTGTTTACGGTCCGGTTGACGGTTTCACAGGGAAGGGGCGATCCTGACGGATCCGAGGCGAGCTCGAGCTCAACCTGACGGGCTATGGCTTTTCCGGTGGGGGACGGATCATCCAGGATCAGTACCTTCCGGATATCCAGAAGATTGGAAAGTACCTTGACGGCTTCCCGGATGTGGAGTTTTTCGTATATTCCGGTGATGTTGTGTCCCGGGTTCTTTCTGTTTTCCATAAACGTCCGGGTACGGTTGTAATCCTCCGGCTGTCCGTTCATTCCGCTGAATACAATGTCCGGGGATTCTCCGGCCATGGGAAGCGCCACGGTCCGGAACGCGTTGTCATCAAGCGTGACCAAAAGATCGGGATTGAAGGCATTGATTTTTTTGTGCACGATCCGGGCCTGCTGTTGAATTAATTCAGGGGTATTGTTCTTTCTCTTGGTATCCATGTAATGAACCGCCGTTTCCAAATTTTCATCCGCATTCCATCCGGCTTCGTTCAACGCTTTGACAACGCCGTCATGCTGAGGTTGCCCGCATACATGGTTTTTCTCGTAGCTGTGGACAATGAACACTTTTTTCCGAATATCCGGGGATGCTCCGGCAAAGCACAGAGGTACCGTCATTAAGAAAAGCAATATATAGATAACACAAACTGCAGCCCTCGAATTGATCATGACTTGTTCTCCTGAAATTTATATTTTTCCTGATTATATATCGATACCCTGTAAAATGTCAAAAAGAGTGAGCGGAAAAAGGAACGGTTGAGTTTTTCCCGGAGGAATGATATTATAAGAATACCTGTGTATGGGGCCTCAATATCTTTTTCATAAAGCATTGAATTTCCTGAGTTCGGTGAGTGGCGAGCGGAAAGAGGCACTGGAAACTCTTTGCAGCCGGATTGCCGAATCCCAGGAAAAGCTGATCCGCAAAGCGGAGGATGAAATGATCTACTGCACTGAAAAGTGCAGAGGATTATGCTGTAAAAATCTGGATCTGGATACGATTTTTACGCTCTGGGATTTTATCTTTATCCTGGTGGCAAGAGCGGAGATGGAAACCGTCATTACCGGCCAGCTGGAAGAGATGCCTGCGCAATCGCCCTCCCCCTGCCCGTTTCTCCGGAACCGGGAGGGACCCTGTATTTTTCCCGCTTTTGTGAAACCCCAGCTTTGCGTGGTCACGTTCTGCTGCGGCGAAGAGCGGATAAAAGAAGAAATCCGGCGTGTGAACAGGGATTTTCTTCTGCTCTGTTTTGCCGCTCAGAAGGCCAGAATCGCCAATGTGCTGCGGCACGCATGGCGGCCGGCCTGAATTTGCAAATCTGTACAATTTACGTTATGGTCATCGTTCATATATTCTTAACCGTTCACGGTTTACAGTTGTCGGTTCACGGTTAAAAAAACGAAGGTAGAGTAGAATTACGGGGTCCTCTTTGGAAAAACTGTGAACTGTGAACCGATAACCGTGAACGGTTACATATATTCAAACCCGGGTGCCGGGCAACGGAATTTGAACGAGAAAGGAGACAGGCAATATATCCATATGATTACCGAGAAACCTTTGATCATCACATGCCCCGTGGTCGGGGCCGAACTGACGAAAACAGATTATCCCAACCTTCCCTCGACGCCTTCGGAAATTGTTGAAGCCGCTGTTGATGCTGCTGAAGCCGGCGCTTCCATTATCCACCTTCACGTGCGCGACGAGAAGGGCAATCCTTCCCAGGAGCCGGCTATCTTTCAGGAGGTGACCGAAGAAATCAAAAGACGCACGGATGTGATTGTGCAGTATTCCACAAGGGGCGATGCGAGTGTAACCCTTGAGCAAAGATGTGCACCGCTGTTTTTGAAACCGGAGATGGCGGCCCTTGCCATGGGCAGCATGAATTACGGAGAGGATATTTTCTGCAACAGCCCGGAAACCATAGACCGGGTGCTCGAATGCGCAGGCTCCAACGGGGTTATGGTCGAGCTTCAAATATACGATTCCGCCATGCTCGAAACCGCTTTACGGTATGAAAGGGAAGACCTTCTTCCTCTGCCGTTCCATCTGAATTTTGTTCTGGGGATCAGAGGCGGCATGGAAGGCAGCGTACAAAACCTTGCGTTCCTGGTGAGTAAACTGGATAGACGCAGTGAATGGACGGTTTCCGGCATCGGCGGGGAGCAGCTGCCCCTGGCGTTGCACGCCATTGCCATGGGCGGGCATGCAAGGGTGGGTATTGAAGACAATATCTTTTATGCAAAGGACACCTTTGCCCGGTCAAGCGCTCAGCTTGTGGAACGGGTGGCTGCAATTTCCCTGCAGGCCGGAAGGCCTGTGGCCCGAACCGCAAAGGCACGTGAAATGCTGGGGCTTGCCGTATGACCGGGAAACGAATCGAGACCATGATGGGGCTAAACGAAAAGGCGGGCCGGGCCAAAGAATTTCTGGAAAAAAGGGGTGTCGGTCCGTGCGACATCGGTTTTCTTACCGGTACGGGCCTTTCCGGCTCCACGGCCTCCATCGAGGTGGAAACCGGATTTGATTATGCAGAGATTCCGGATTTCCCGGTGTCCACGGTCCAGGGGCACAACGGAAAACTTTTGTTCGGCGGACTGGGCGGCTGCCGCATCCTGGCCATGCAGGGACGGTTCCATCTGTACGAGGGATACTCCCCGCTCGAGGTCACTTTTCCCGTCCGGGTAATGCAGGCATTCGGGGTGAAATATCTTATCATCAGCAACGCCTCCGGGGGGATCAACCTCGATTTCAACGCCGGGGACATCATGATCATAAGGGACCACATAAACCTCACCGGGCACAATCCCCTGACAGGACCCAACAACGACGAATGGGGCGTCCGGTTCCCGGATATGACGGAGGTGTATGATGAGGCGCTTTCCGAAAGAGCCGCCAAGATTGCCGCAAAAAGGGGTATACCGGTCCGGAAAGGGATCTATGCCGGTCTCTGCGGTCCCTCCCTTGAAACTCCAGCGGAAACCCGGTATCTGCGTATGATCGGCGGGGATGCCGTGGGCTTTTCCACCGTGATGGAAGCCATCGCCGGCGTACATGCCGGCATGAACATCCTCGGGCTTGCCACCCTCACCAATATCAACAACCCTGATGCGCCGGAAAAGGCCACGGTGGAGGAGATTATCCGGGTGGCCGAAAAAGCTGCGGGACAGGTGAACACCCTGGTGTCGGGGGTTGCGGAAGACATCGGAAAGACAGACGCATGAAGCTGCATCTTGCTTTTTCGAGCTGTCCCAATGACACGTTTATATTTCATGCGCTTGTGAACGGTTGCATAGACACACGGGGAATCGAGTTCGAGGTCACGCTGGCCGATGTGGAAACCTTGAACCGGGAGGCTGCCAAAGGCAAGCATGATGTCACAAAGCTTTCATTTGCCGCATTCGCACATTTGCGGGACCGGTACCGGATTCTCCGGACCGGCGCGGCACTGGGCAGGGGGTGCGGCCCCCTTGTGGTGGGACTGCCAGGGTCACGTTTACAGGCCGTTCAAAATCCGCGGATCGCAGTGCCCGGTATGAAAACCACCGCAGTATTTCTTTTCCGTCTGTTTCTTAAAGACCTGGATGGGACTGTTGAGCCAGAGCTTGTTCCCATGCCCTTTGACCAAATCATGCCGGCCGTGCTTGACCGGAAAGTCGATTTCGGGGTGGTCATTCATGAGGGGCGGTTCGTATACCAGGATCTGGGGCTTTCCCTTGTCCGGGATCTCGGAAACTGGTGGGAGGAGTATTCCAGCCTTCCCGTGCCCCTCGGGTGTATCGCCGCAAAAAAAGATCTTGACCCAAAACTCGGGCGGACCGTGGAAACGCTTATCGGCGAGAGCATACGATACGCCCGTAACAATCCCGGCGCAGGGGATTCATATATCCGAAGACATGCCCGGGAGCTGAGCCGGGAAGTGATTGACCGTCATATCGAACTTTATGTGAACAGGTTTTCGGAAAACCTGGGAAAAGAAGGGGAGCAGGCGGTTGCCGCCTTTGTCCGGGAAGCGGAGGGTGGAAACATTGTTCCTGAAAGCGGCGATCCTCTTTTTATCTGACTGATTTTCCCTTTACACGCAACCGTGGAGAAGCTCGGGCACGGATGAAATTCAAACACACGAAAATTCGAGAGTTTATTAAAAAGGCGGGCGCATCCGCCCGAAAGCATGGGATGTTTGAAAAAGGAGACCGTGTTCTTGCCGGGGTGTCCGGAGGACCGGATTCGGTGGCGCTTCTCTTTTTCCTTCTCGAGATAAAAGAGGCGTTCCGGTTTGAAAAAGTCGGCGTGGCCCATTTGAACCATATGCTGAGAGGAGAAGAGGCGGACCGGGATCAGCGGTTTGTGGAAAACCTAGCCGGAAGGCTCGGCCTTGATTGTTATACAGCAACACGGGATGTACCCCTTATGGCGAAACAGGAGGGGCTTTCCACCGAAGACGCCGCCCGTAAGGCCAGGTTTTCATTTCTCTCTTCGATCCGGAAGGAGAAGGGGTATACCCGGATCGCGCTCGGCCACCACGCAGACGATGATGCGGAACTCGTGCTGATGAATCTGCTCCGGGGGGCCGGATCTACCGGGCTTTCCGGGATTCCGCCGGTGCGGGAGGAAAAGATCGTGCGGCCGCTTATCCAATGCACCAAAAAGGAGATCCTGCGGTTTCTCGATCTCCTGGGCCAGGGATTTGTCACGGACTCATCCAATGAGAACGGTTTATTTCTGCGGAACCGGGTGAGAAATCACCTGGTTCCGATCCTTGAAAAAGAGTACAATCCGGGGATCCGGAAAAGTCTGAACCGGCTGGCTGATATATGTAAAGAGGATAACGACTGGATGGAATCGCAGATAACCGCCCGTCTCGAGCAAATCCTCCTGAATACGGAGGATGACCGGGTGGTATTCGATCTTGCCGGTTTTAACTCCGGTCATCCAGCCGAGAAAAGACGGCTTTCCAGATGGGCGATTCGCTTTGTCAAAGGCGACCTGAAGCGGATCAGCCTTTCCCATATCGACAGCATAAGAACTCTGGCTGCGACCGGTGAAGGCGGCCGAAGTCTGGATCTGCCGGGCCGGGTCCGGGTGGCGAAAGATAAAAATACCCTTGTTTTTAAAAAAGAAACCCTGCCGCTGAGGGAACTTGGAAAGCAGGAGAAGAGGCGGCAAAAAAGGCTTTGAAATCTCCGGAAGGTCATTGGCCTTGAAATTTTCTTGTACAAACCCGATTCATGTTTATTATTGAAATATGTCGCCATTTCAGCTATGGTTAAAGTTTAAAGCTGTGTGGCTTGCAGTATTTTTCAGTAACAATGAAAGGAATGATTTTGAACCAGTTTTATAAAAATTTGTCACTCTGGCTTGTGATCGTTTTGATGATGGTGATGCTCTACAACATTTTCAATCAGCAGACCGGTACATACCAGGAAATAGGCTATTCCGAGTTTCTGGCGATGGTTCAGGACCAGCGGGTGGACAGCGTCCTGATACAGGGGCAGGAACTTTTCATCACCGACGTAAACGACAACAAGCACAAGAGTTACGCACCGGAGGACGCACAGCTGATCGAGATGCTGCGCAAAAACGGGGTGAAAATAAAGGCCAAACCGCCGGCCGAGACATCCTGGTTCATGTCCGTTTTGATCTCGTGGCTTCCCATGATTGTTCTTATCGGTGTGTGGGTGTTTTTCATGCGCCAGATGCAGGGCGGCGGCGGAGGCGGAAAAGCGCTTTCGTTCGGTAAGAGCAAGGCCCGCCTCATGGATGATCAGGGCGAAAAGGTCACGTTTGATAATGTGGCCGGAATCGATGAGGCAAAGGAAGAGCTGACGGAAATCGTCGATTTTCTGAGTGATCCGCCCAAGTACACCAGGCTCGGCGGGCGTATTCCCAAGGGAGTGCTTCTGGTGGGCGGACCGGGCACGGGCAAGACCCTGCTCTCAAAAGCGGTGGCAGGTGAGGCCGGTGTACCCTTTTTTACCATCAGCGGATCGGACTTTGTTGAAATGTTCGTGGGGGTGGGTGCCTCAAGGGTTCGCGACCTGTTCGCCCAGGGAAAGAAAAACGCTCCCTGCATCATATTTATTGATGAGCTCGATGCCGTAGGACGCCAGAGAGGCGCCGGTATGGGCGGCGGACACGACGAGCGGGAACAGACCCTCAACCAGCTTCTGGTGGAAATGGACGGCTTTGAGTCCAATGAAGGGGTGATCCTGATGGCCGCCACCAACCGGGTGGATGTGCTTGATCCCGCGCTTTTGAGACCCGGCCGGTTTGACCGGCAGGTGTTCGTGGATATGCCGGATATCAAGGGTCGGGAGGGAATACTCAAGGTTCACATGAAACGCACCCCTCTTGCCGAAGACGTGAATGCCACCGTTATCGCCAGGGGAACACCCGGCTTTTCCGGTGCCGACCTGGAGAACCTCGTGAACGAGGCGGCTCTTCTGGCTGCCAAGCGGGAGCACGAAAAACTGACCATGATGGATTTCGAGGATGCCAAGGACAAGGTCTACATGGGGCTTGAGCGCAAATCCAAGGTGATCAAGGAAGAGGAAAAGAAGACCACCGCTTATCACGAAGGCGGTCATGCGCTTGTGGCAAGATTCCTTCCCCATGCGGATGATATCAACAAGATCACCATCGTGCCCAGGGGACGTGCGGCCGGCGTGACCTGGTTTCTGCCGGATGAGTCGGATTTCAAATACAAGGACCAGCTCGAATGCGAGCTTGCCGTGGCATTCGGCGGCAGGGTGGCGGAAGAGCTGATTTTCAGCCGAATCAGTACGGGCGCGGCCAATGACATCAAAAAGGCCACGGACCTTGCCAACAAAATGGTCAGGACCTTCGGCATGAGTGAAAACCTGGAGCCCCTTTCATATGACCAGGATGATGACAACATTTTCATCGGCCGGGAAATGAAGCAGGCAAGGGAATACTCGGAAAGCACCGCTCAGAAAATCGACGAAGAAGTGGCCCGGTTGGTGAAAAACAGTCACCAGGTGGCTACGGATATCCTCAAGGAGAATATTGAGATTCTGCATGCTCTTTCCAGCCTTCTTCTGGAAAAGGAAACCGTCATGGGCGCCGAGCTGGACGAGTTGATCAAAAAAATGAAACCGGAATTCGATTTTTTCGGAAGAACGTCTCAAACGGCTGACGATCGGAAAGAGGATCAGGGGGCCGGGGAAAGCGCGGACGAAAATTCAGGTCAATCAGATTCTGATACGACGCAGGCGGAAACCGTGAAGCCGGGAAATGAAAAAGAGGGCGAAGATTCGGACTCCGGAGACGGGAACCGGTGATGAAAGAGCTTGTTCTTGATCGCAAAACCGTGATCATGGGCATTTTAAATGCAACTCCGGACTCTTTTTCGGACGGGGGCCGGTTTTTCGGTTTTGAAAAGGCGGTGCAAAGGGGAAAAGAGCTTGTCGCCGAGGGGGCGGATATCGTGGATATCGGCGGAGAATCCTCCCGGCCTTTTTCAGAGCCGGTGAGCCAAGCCGAGGAAATGGATCGGGTCATACCGGTGATTGAATCCCTTGCCAAACAAGTGGATGTCCCGATCTCCATTGACACGGTCAAGGCGTCCGTGGCGCGGGAGGCCGTTAAAGCCGGCGCCGGCATGATCAATGACATCAGCGCACTGGAGCGGGATCCGGCAATGGCGTCCGTGGTGAAGGAGGCCGGCGTGCCCGTGATCCTCATGCACATGAAGGGGACGCCGGAAACCATGCAGATCAATCCCGAATACGGGGATCTGCTCGGAGAGATTACCCGGTATCTTCAGCAAAGAGCCGATTTCGCAGTCGAGGCGGGTATAAAAAAAGAGAGGATTATACTTGATCCGGGCATCGGATTCGGGAAAACGGTCCGCCACAATCTTGCAGTGATCAATCATATGGACGCCATAGCTTCGATCGGATTTCCGGTTCTGGTCGGGCCTTCCCGGAAATCATTCGTGCAGAAAATATTGGCGCAGGAGGCAGGAGAGGATGTGAATGCCGATTGTGACGAATGTGAAAACGGAACTCTTGCAGCGCTTGCGGCTGCAAGGATCAAAGGCTGCCATATCGTACGCGTCCACGATGTCAAACGGGCAAAACCTTTTCTGACAATCTTAGATGCCATAAAAAGTGAATAGATTCCGTATACGGGCCCCGCTCATTTTTCTTTTCGTTTTTTTTCTGCCGTGTCTTCATCTCGGCTGTAAACCTGAGCCGGTGGAGACAAGCCTTCTGATTCCGATTCGTTTTACTTCAGTTCCTTCGGATCTTATCGTCACCAGCCCGGCCACCGAAAACATACAGATACGTATCAGAGGGAACCCCGCACTGGTGGACCGGATTGAATCAATGAATCTCGAGTACTACGTGGACCTGTTTACAGAACTTGCCTCCGACCCTGCCGGATTTCAAAGCGGCATTGAACCGGGCCTTTATACGATTCCGGTGATTGAAAAACGTATCGGACTGCCCCGTGCGGCGATGATCCTGGATATCACTCCCTCTCATATCCGCGTGGACCTGGAGAGAAGAGCTGTAAAAATTTTACCCGTGACGGTGCCGTACACCGGAAAACCGGCCCCGGGACACAAGGCTCTTCCTGCCGGAACAGACCCGGAAACGGTACGGGTGGAAGGGGCCATGTCCACCATTGGTTCCCTTGAAGCCATTACCACCAAACCGGTTGAATTGAATCAGACGAAAAACACTTTTAAAAAAAAGGTTCCCCTGGATCTTGAGGAATCTTTTATCACCCCTTCCACCCGGATTGTTACGGCCACGGTGCCTGTGAAAAAGAAAAAGGTGTCCCGCTCGTTCGACGATCTGGCGGTCAAAGTCAAAAATGCCTTTTACCGATGCAGTATTGTTCCTCCCAGGATATCGATAACAGTGAAGGGGCCGTATGACTTGGTTCATAAAAGCGGACTTGAAGACATGTTTGATATATTCATCGATCTTGGCGGTCTCGATCCCGGGGTTTACAATCGAAGGGCCATTATTGAGCTTCCGGCCGATCTTCTTTTGATTCATGCGAATCCTGAAATTTTTACGGTAAAGATTGAAAAGGGGAAAGAAAATGCTGCTGGTGATTGATGTAGGGAACACGAACACGGTAATCGGAGTTTTTGAAAACAATCGAGTGAAAGAGGACTGGCGGATCAAGTCCATCCGGGATATGACACCGGATGAGTTCAACATTACCGCCAAGGCATTGTTCCGGGACGCCGGGATCGATCCGGAAAAAATCGAAAAGGTGGTAATTTCATCAGTGGTCCCACCTGCCTTGGCAATACTGGACAAATTCTGCAGAAAGTATCTGAATATCGAGCCCTTGTGGGTAACCCCTCAAGCTGCCCGAAGTCTTATGCCGATTCTATATCACAATCCCGCAGAGGTGGGCTCGGACCGGATCGTCAATGCCGTGGCCGCTTATGACAAGTACCGGACCGGATTGATCATTGTCGATTTCGGGACGGCAACCACCTTTGACGTGATTTCGGAAAACGGAGAGTACCTTGGCGGCGCAATCACACCGGGAGTCGCCGTCTCCTCGGAAGCCCTTTTCCGAAAAGCTTCAAAACTGCCCCGGGTAGAAATTTTTCAACCTCCGGAGAAGGTAATCGGCAAGGATACCTCGGACAGTATTAAATCGGGGATTATCTACGGCTATGCCGCCCTTGTGGATGGTATGGTGGAAAGGATGAGAGACGAGACAGGCGGACATTTGCGTGCAGTGGCCACAGGCGGACTTTCGCCTCTGATCTCGAAGGTGTCGAGAACCATTGAAAACGTAGAGGAACGATTGACCCTGGAGGGACTGCGCATCATCAGTGAAAGACTTTCCGCTCGGTAGAACAGCCCTGCCTTCCATAAGTCCTTTTAAATGGTTTAACCATTACAACAAATGGTTGAAATCCATCTTCCGGATGTGCTATGAATGATCTTCATGATAACATGAAAAGGGCTCAATATAACACAATAAACAACAAGGAGTGAATCATGGCTCAGGTAAGTCTGAAGGAGATCAAGTCCACCTCCTATGAAAGAGCAGGGATTGACAAAGGCTATACGGATCAATCTCTTCATATCAATCTGGATTCAGACGATATTTCCATCAAATCCATTGATGAAAAGGTCAAAAAGGGGTTCATCGGCGGCAAGGGGTATGATCTCTGGTGTCTGTGGAACGCGGTTTCCGGCAACACAAAATGGGATGATCGGGAAAATGCGATCTGTATCTCTTCCGGCCCGCTGGGCGGTACGCCGGGGTATCCCGGAGGCGGCAAAAGCATTGTCACAAGTATCTCTCCTCTTACATCGGCCCCGGTTGACTCCAACGTAGGCGGTTATTTCGGTCCCTACAAGAAGTTTTCCGGTTTTGATCTGCTGGAAATTACCGGTAAAGCGGAGAAGGATACGGTGGTTTATATTGACGGAATCGAACAGACAATCAAAGTATTTGAGGCGGACAACCTGCCGGCCGATTCATACGAACTCTCTGAAGCCCTCACGTATCATTTCGACCCGGACAGACCGGTGAATGTATCCGTGGTATCAGCCGGGCCGGGTGCGGAACATACCAATTTCGGCTGCCTGAATTTTTCCTGGTTTGATACCGGACGAAAGATTGTCCGGTACAAGCAGGCCGGCCGGGGCGGAACCGGTACGGTTTTCGCCGATAAAAAGGTCAAGGCGATCGTGGCCCGCTGGGGCTCGGTGACCATGAAAACCAACAACCCGGCTGACATTGATGCCGTTAAAACGGTCACAAAAAAGCATGCCAAAGAGATCAACGAGCTGGACCCGAAACAGCGCCGCATGGCCACGGTGGGAACCACTCACATCGTACCGATCATGAACGACCATGACTGCCTGCCGGTGAACAACTTTCAGTACGGCACTCACCCGGAAGGCAAGAACGTGGGCGAGGATGTGTATGACCGGATATTCGACAAGGGCTTTGACGGCTGCTGGAAAGGGTGTGCAGTGGCGTGTGCGCACATGGTCAAGGACTTTGTGCCGGTTTCGGGACCGTACCGGGGAAAGAAGGTGGTGGTGGACGGCCCGGAATATGAAACCGCGGCGGGTTGCGGGTCCAACCTGGGAATCTTTGACCCTTTTGCCGTGCTCGAAATCAATTTTTACTGTGACGCATACGGCCTGGACACCATTTCCGTGGGCACGGCCATCGGTTTCGTCATGGAGTGTTACGAAAAAGGCCTGATCAACGATCGGAATACCGGCGGCATGGACTTGAGTTTCGGCAACAAGGTCAACGCACTGGAACTGATCCATCAGATGGCCCAGGGAGAAGCTTTCGGGGCCATCGTGGGCAAGGGAATCCGGCAGATGAAAAAGATTTTTGCCGAACAGTTCGGTGCTGATCCGGAAATCATGGAAGACATCGGCATGGAATCCAAGGGCCTGGAGTTCTCCGAGTACATCACCAAGGAATCACTCGCCCAGCAGGGCGGATACGGTCTCGCCCTCAAAGGTCCCCAGCACGATGAGGCCTGGCTGATTTTTCTCGACATGGTCCACAACTTCATGCCGACTTTCGAAGACAAGGCCGAAGCTTTGCACTGGTTTCCCATGTTCCGGACCTGGTTCAGTCTCTGCGGTCTTTGCAAGCTTCCCTGGAACGATATCGTGCCGGCGGACAACCATGAGACCAAAGAGCCGGCCAAGGTGGTCAGGCATGTTCAGTGGTATGCCGATCTGTTTTCCGCGGTCACCGGAAGGAATGTCGGACCGGATGATCTTCTGGTGATGAGTGAAGCGGTCTACAATTTCCAGAGAATCTTCAACCTCAAAATGGGCTTCGGCACCAGAGAGCACGACACGGTTCCCTACCGGGCGGTCGGTCCTGTCACCGAAGAAGAATATCTGTCCAGACAGGAACGGTACGACAAGGACCTCACTGAAAAATATTCAATGGACATCTCCGGCATGGATACCGCACAGAAAGTGGCGGCGTTGGGGGAAAAG
>JAIPEK010000009.1 GCA_021737205.1 Desulfarculaceae bacterium | reverse complement strand
ACTGAAAACGGCGGTTACGGGGTTCCGCAGAAGGCCTCCATGATCGGAGAACTCGGGACTTTCAGTCACAAAGCTGCAATACAGTATTTCGGGGAAACCATTGATCCGGTTTCCAAACATTCGTTCAAGGCGGTGTTCGAGGCGGTGAACAACAATGAAACCGAATACGGGATCGTACCCATTGAAAATTCTCTTTCCGGCAGCATTCATGAAAACTATGATCTTCTTCTGGAGTATGATCTTAAAATCGTGGGGGAAGTGACGATCCGGGTGGTCCACTCCCTGATCGCCCATCCCGGGGTGGGGCTGCAGCATATTGAAAAGGTGCTGGCGCCGCCGCCTGCCTTTCAGCAGTGCAAGGCGTATCTCGACCAGCACGGGGATCTTCGGCAGGTGCCGGTCAAGGCGACCGCCAGCGCGGTCAAGGAGGTCCTGGATTCCGGTGACGAAACAGGGGCCGCCATCGGCAGCGCCATGTCAGCGGAAATTTTCGGCATGGAAGTTCTGGACGAGGGGATCGAGGACAATCCAAGGAATTTCACACGCTTTTTCATCATCGGGAAACAGATTCTGGAATCGGTACCCAAGAGCAAGTCCTCCATCGTGTTTTCCACGGAAAACAATCCCGGCTCTCTCTTTTCCGTGATGAAGGTGTTCTCGGACAACGGGATCAACCTTGTGAAGCTCGAATCCAGGCCCATCCACGGCAAACCCTGGGAGTACATGTTCTATGCGGATCTGGAAACGGACGTTACGTCCGAGGCATTCGCCGGCATTCAGGCGGAACTGGAGGAAAAGACCGATACTATAAAAATCCTGGGCGCGTATTGACACGGCATTCATCCGTTTATATAATAAAGAGTTTAACGTAACGTGCATGTCCTGTGGGACACAACGAATAATGAAAGATCACCATGAAGAGCATGAAGTTCATGAAGGTTTTTCTTCAGTTCCTTCATGGCCTTCATGGTAAAAAATGTTATTCTTTCATATAAAAATGATATAATGAGGTTTTTACCATGACGGATAAATCAAAAGAGATACAATCGGAAATACCGCCGGAGCAGCTCGGTTTCGACAGCCGGTTCAAGTTCAGCTGCCATAAAGGGGTGAAGTGTTTTACCGACTGCTGCAGGGGAATCGATATCATGTTGACCCCGTATGATATCCTGACCATGAGAAAGCGGCTCGAGCTTTCATCGGAAGAGTTTCTCGCCATATACACGGAACCCAAGATGCTGGAAAAGGCGGAACTTCCGGTGGTGACGCTCAAGCTTCTGGATGACGAGAGAAAATCATGCCCGTTTGTCCGGGATGAGGAAGGGTGCATCATCTATGACGACCGCCCCACTACCTGCCGGTATTATCCGCTCGGTGTCGGGTCGTTGAGCTATACCAGCGAGCTGGGCGAGAAAGACGAGTTCTTTTTCACGGTAAAAGAGAAGCACTGTTTCGGTTTCCAGGAGGACAAGGAATGGACAGTGGCCGAGTGGCGCCAAGACCAGGGCATTGACCTGCGCGACGAGGTGAACGAAGGATGGGCGGACCTGATTGTCCGGAAGAAGACCATTCCCTCCACCATCAAGCTGACGGAAAAAAGCAGGGAGATGTTTTTCTTGGCCTGTTACAATATCGACAAGTTCAGACGGTTTGTTTTTGAAAGCTCGTTCCTGGACCGGTATGATATTGATGAGAACCGGGTGGAAAAGGCCAGGAATGACGATGTGGAACTGCTTCAGCTTGGGTTTGATTGGCTCAAGGCCACCCTTTTTCATGAAGGGGAAGAGAATTTTAAGGTCAGGCAGAGCGGGTAGGTATTAGGTATTAGGTATTGGGTATTAGGTATTAGGTATTGGGTATTAGCTGACGCCTGACCGCTAATACCTAATACCTAAAATTATGAATAATAGAGTCCTTCCAGATACACCGGATTGTTGAGCCGTTCCTCAATATCCACACCAAAGAAATCCGCAATCGGGGCGAATATCTCCGGGTTGTTCTCCTGAACGCTCCGGGCCGCGCTTACCACCGTATCGAGACCCGCCTTCGTCATCCGTCCCACAGGTTGCCTGCAGCCGCCCGACGGCATTCCAAGAATCCGCATCAGGGTTTTCAGCGGCAGCGGGTTTCTTGCCCGGCATTTGGCGGGCCCGAACCGGGTTTCTTCTTCCGTGGTGACCGTCACAAGGGAAAGCAGAGGCTTGACAGCGTCGTGAATCTCGGCGGCCCGCTGCTCTTCTCCGTTGTTGAGATGCCGGATCATCCGGGTCAGGGGGGCCGGGATAATGTTGGACATCACTGATATGCCGCCGCCGGCTTTGATGGCGGAGTCGGTCATGATGTCGAAGATGAGGCCGTCGTCCCCGGAAAAGATGGTGAAATCATTCCCGCAGAGCTTCCGGGTGTGTTTCATGTTCTCGGGGTTGCCGGTGGCTTCTTTTACGGAATTGATGTTGCCGAATCGTTCGGTAAGGGCGGCAAGGTCTTCCGGAAGCAGCTGGGCACCTGTCCTTCCCGGAATGATGTACGGGATGATTTCGGTGCCGCCGAATTTTTCCGCTATGGGTTCGTAGTATTCCTTCCGGATTTCAAGGGAGCTTGGGCCGTTGTAATAGGGGTCCACCAGCAGCACGGCGTCCACATTCTCCTGTACGGCATGGGCCGCCGCCTCCATGGCTTCGCTTGTATTGTTGCTTCCGGCGCCTGCGATGCACATGCAGCTGTCCCCGGTCTTTTTTGCAATTTCCGTGACCGCCTTGTGATGCTCCTCCCATTTCAGGGTCGGGCTTTCTCCGGTGGTCCCCGCGGCAAGGATCCCGGTGATGCCGTTTTTGACCTGGAATTCGATGAGCCGGTCGAGCCCTTCGGTGTCGAGCCTTTCATCGGCTGTAAAAGGGGTGATTAAAGCGGTAAAACATCCATTTTCCATTGGCATACTCCTGCAACTTTATTTGCATATTTTTATTTTTCATGGAACAATTGATTGCTACCATACCTTACGCTGTGATTCAAGATTTATTATCACATGGCATCGCAACAAACCACGGAACTTGAATGAGGTGCTTCCAGTCCCCAGTCTCCGGTTTCCAGTCTCCAGTCTCCAGTCTCCGGTTTCCAGTTTCCAGTTTCTTGTAAAAGCGGGTCGATATATCTTGACAGGGAGTTGATCACCAAATAAAATATCAGATTTGATACTATTGTCAATATAAGCGATTTTTGGCATCCTTCATGGCAACTCAAAAGTAGTTTACACTTTGTTGGTTTTATGTTTTGGTAGTGAAATTTGAAAATTGAAATTCGGAAAAACAGAGGAATGTAGATGCGTTACCAAATGTCCAATTTCTAATTTCAAGTTTCGGCATCCTGAATCAGACGAAAAAACAGATGTATTTTCAAAAAAAGTGTAAACTGGTAAATGAAGGATGCCCGATTTTTTAACAATTATAGAAGTAAGGATTTCCATATGACAAACGAGAACGAAGCGGGTTCGCATCTTCCGAAAAATGCGGACGAGCATATCGCCGATCTGAGGCAGAAGCTCACCCACAACACGGAGTGCGGGGTGACCCACTACAACCTTGCGGTGGCGCTTCTGGGCAAGGAGGAGTTCGACGAGGCGGAAAAAGAACTTCATGACGCCATTGACTGCAGCCCCAATCTGGCAGAGGCGTATGTGCTTTTGGGCGGCCTGTGTCTTCAGAGAAACGATCTGGAAGGGTGTTTGCGGTACAACCAGGGGGCTGTGAAAGCCAGGGCCGGATTTGCAGAAGGATACGGAAATATCGGGTTCTGTCTTCTGCAGTTTTGTACCGGAGAAGATGAAAAAGCGGATGAAGAACGCCTGGACAGCGCCATAAAAAATCTCCAGAAGGCGATTGTGCACAACTCCCAGTTTGTGCAGGCGTATGCCACACTCGGCAATGCGTACTACATGAAAGGGCTCATAGACGAAGGGATCGAGGCGAACCTCAAAGCCCTGGAAGTCCAGCCCGAGTTTCCCATCGCCCACAACAACCTTGCGGTCGGATATCTCCAGAAAGGAGAGTATGAAAAGGCGGCGGAACACTGTCAAAAGGCCGAAGCCATGGGGTATGAGGTGCCGGAGCAGCTGAAAGAGGAACTGGCGGAGAACCGGTAGGTATGGGCCGGCACCCGTCCCCGGCCAGTACCGGCTGACGCCGGCAACAAGGCGCGGGTTTCCATATAGGGGTCGGTCATGCGATTGCCCTGAAAAAAAATGCTTTTTTGTTGACAAGGCATGGTAGACATTTTATATCATATAAGATATTGTTGCCGAGGCAGTATGCAAAAGTGACGATGGCTCTGCCCATTTTCATTTATAATACGGTGGATATAGACCATAGAGTGAAAAGGACCATTTTCACCAGGATAATGTAAATTAACTTTTAACGGAGGTAAGTAAATGGCAAAACATGACACTCCTTTACTGGACCAGCTGGAATCCGGTCCGTGGCCGAGCTTTGTTTCCGATTTGAAGCGCCAGGCTGAAATCAGAGCAAAAAACGAAGAAGGTGTTGAATTCCAGATCCCGGCGGATTCTTGTGACGATCTTCTCGGTATTCTGGAGCTTTCTTTCAAACACGGCAGAACCCACTGGAAACACGGCGGAATCGTCGGCGTCTTCGGTTACGGCGGCGGAGTTATCGGAAGATATTCCGATCAGCCGGAAATGTTCCCCGGTGTTGAAGCGTTCCATACCATGCGTGTCAACCAGCCCGCGGGAAAATACTACAACACGGAGTACCTGAGATCCATCATGAAGCTGTGGGATTTCAGGGGCAGCGGTGTGACCAATATGCACGGCTCCACAGGGGACATCATCCTGCTCGGGACTACCACTCCCCAGCTCGAGGAAATCTTCTACGAGCTGACTCACAACCTGAACCAGGATCTCGGCGGTTCGGGATCAAACCTGAGAACCCCGTCCGACTGCCTCGGCTCTTCCCGGTGTGAATATTCATGCTACGATACCCAGGCGCTGTGCCATTTCCTGACCAACGAATACCAGGATGAGCTTCACAGGCCGGCATTCCCGTACAAGTTCAAGTTCAAGTTCGACGGCTGCCCCAACTGCTGCGTGGCGTCCATCGCCCGTGCGGACATGTCCTTTATCGGTACCTGGAAAGACCAGATCCGGATCGACCAGGATGCAGTGAACAAATATGTGGAAAAAGATCCGGCGTATCCGGCCAATGCAGGTGCCCACAAGGGAAGAGACTGGGGACCGTTCGACATTGAAAAGGAAGTCACTGATCTTTGTCCGACCCAGTGCATGAAATGGGACGGCAAAAAACTCCATATCGATGATTCAAACTGTACCCGGTGCATGCACTGTATCAATGTCATGCCGAGAGCACTCAAAATAGGCAAGGAAACCGGATGCTCCATTCTGGTCGGTGCAAAAGCCCCGATCCTGGACGGCGCTCAGATGGGCTCCCTGCTGGCTCCTTTCGTACCGGTGAACCCGGACAACGATTATGAAGAGGTCACCGAAATCATTGAAAGCATCTGGGACTGGTGGATGGAAGAAGGCAAGAACCGTGAGAGACTCGGTGAGCTGATCATGCGCCAGGGCTTCCAGAAACTTCTCGAAGTGACCGGAATCGATCCGATGCCGCAGCAGGTGGAGCATCCGAGAACCAATCCGTACATCTTCTGGAAAGAGGAAGAAGTGCCGGGCGGTTTTGAGCGAGACATCAAAGAATACAGAAAATATCATCAGAGATAACAAGGAGGTATGACATAATGGCATTTATATCATCTGGATATGATCCGAATAACCCGATGGAGAACAGGATAACCGACATCGGTCCGAGAAATTATGAAGACTTTTATCCTCCGGTTATTGCAAAAAACAAAGGCAAATGGTCCCATCATGAAATACTGGAGCCCGGTGTTCTCGTTCATGTGGCCGATTCCGGAGACGAGGTGTATACGGTAAGAGTCGGCGGGGCCCGCCTCATGAGCACTTCTCTTGTCAACGAAATCTGCGATATTGCAGACAAACACTGCGACGGATACGTCCGGTTCACCACCCGGAACAACGTGGAGTTCATGGTGGATTCCAAGGACAAACTCGAGCCTCTGAAAAACGAGCTTTCCAGCAGAAAGTTCGACGGCGGCAGCTACAAGTTTCCCATCGGCGGAACCGGCGCAGGCGTCACCAATATCGTTCATACCCAGGGCTGGATCCATTGCCATACACCGGCAACTGATGCGTCCGGTACGGTAAAGGCGACAATGGACGAACTTTTCGATGACTTCCAGGACATGAAACTCCCGGCACAGCTCAGGGTTTCCATGGCCTGCTGCCTGAACATGTGCGGTGCGGTTCACTGTTCCGATATCGCGATTCTCGGGTACCACAGAAAACCGCCGATGCTCGACCATGAATACCTTGACAAGGTCTGCGAGATACCTCTCGCCATCGCTTCATGTCCCACCGCAGCGGTCAAACCGGCCAAGGTTAAACTCGAAGACGGTACGGAAGTCAAATCCGTTGAGGTCAAGAACGAAAGATGTATGTACTGCGGTAACTGTTACACCATGTGCCCCTCCATGCCGCTTGCGGATACGGAAGGGGACGGCATCGTTCTCATGGCCGGTGGTAAGGTTTCCAATAGAATCAGCCATCCCAAGTTCTCAAAAGTTGTTGTGGCGTTTCTGCCCAACGAAATGCCGAGATGGCCCCAGATGACAAAAGCCATCAGACAGATGGTGGATGCGTATTCAAAGGGCGCCAACAAATACGAGAGACTCGGTGAATGGGCGGAAAGAATCGGATGGGAAAAATTCTTCGAGGTATGCGAACTCGATTTTACCCATCACCTGATTGACGATTTCCGTCAACAGGCGTACAATACCTGGAGGCAATCCTCACAGTTCAAGTTCTAATCTCTTGATCTGTTGAGACCTTCAGGACATAGACTGTCCTAACGGATAAAGCCGGGGCATGAATATTCATGCCCCGGCTGAACCTTTAATCTAAAGGATTTGCAAAATGAGTGTACTGGACAATAGAGAAGAAGCAACCAAGATGGTTACTGATTATCTTCAAAAGAAGCTGAAAAACAAAACCAAATTTTATCTGAATGATTTTTACAAAGTTTTTCCGGATGACAAACCGAGACAGGTGAAAAAGTTCGTCAATTCCCTGGTAACAGACGGCGTTCTCGAATACTGGTCAAGCGGCAGCACGACCATGTACGGCCTGAAAGGGGCGGGAAAACAGCATGCTTCAGAAGGTGAAGAATAGTCGGAACCCCTGATTTGAAAACATTCCATGCAGCAATCAGATAAGTGTATTCCAGGTCTTGTAGTGGCAGGGCTTCGCGGCGGTTCGGGCAAAACCGTTATCTCGCTTGGAATTACTGCTGCATGGAAGAAAAAACACTACCAAGTCGCTCCTTTCAAAAAGGGACCCGATTATATCGATGCCGGCTGGCTTGCCTGTGCAGCTGATCGTCCCTGCTACAACCTGGATACCTACCTGTGTGAAAACAAGGATGTGCACGCATCCTTTGTTAAAAACAACCACTCTTCCGACATTTCCCTTGTAGAAGGGAACCGCGGTTTGTTCGACGGAATCGACACCGACGGCAGAACCAGTACGGCGGAACTTGCCAAACTTCTAGCTCTTCCAGTGCTTCTGGTGATCGACTGTACGAAAACCACCAGAACCGTTGCTGCATTGCTCAAGGGATGCATGCTGTTCGATCCCGGCGTCCGCATTATGGGAGTGGTGCTCAACCGGGTGGCGGGCAAACGGCACGAGAAAAAACTGAGAGACAATATCCAAAAGTTCTGTGATATACCGGTATACGGTTCGATTCCCAAGCTGGGACACCAGGATTTTCCAGAGCGGCATATGGGGCTTGTAACCAGTGAAGAGCACGGCTGTTCCACCGATTCCATCGAAACCGTTGCAAGGGTGGCACGGGAACATATAGATCTGGAGAAACTGTATGAGGACTGCCGGTCTTTTTCTCTTGACAAGAGTCTTTTTCCGGTAAACGAGAAACCCGAAGCACAACCTGCCCCTGTTTCTGAAGATCTTTGGGAAAAGCCGGTCGTGGGGATCATCAAGGATTCGGCGTTTCAGTTTTACTACCCGGACAATATCGAGGCACTGGTGGCCGCAGGAGCGGAAATCCGGTACATCAGCCCGCTGAAACAAAAAACCATTCCCCGCGTGGATGCCATCTACATGGGGGGAGGGTTCCCGGAAACCCACGCACCCGAACTTTCCGCGAATGTGGAATTCAAAACGGCGCTCAGGAAGCTCGCGGATGAAGGCCTGCCCATATATGCAGAATGCGGGGGTTTTATTTTTCTGGGCGACTCCATTTGTATAGACGGCCGCGAGTATGCAATGGCAGGGATACTGCCGGTATCTTTCGGTTTTGAAAAACGGCCGGTTGGACATGGATACACCCGTGTGAAAGTCACCGGAGAGAATCCTTTTTATCCGTTGGGCCATGTTATCAAAGGACACGAGTTCCGGTATTCCAGTGTACTCAAGATCGACTGCAGCCCCGGGGATATGGCTTTTTCCATGGAGAGGGGAAAGGGGATCAAGGACAAAAAGGACGGATTCTGCAGAAATAATGTGTTTGCCACATATACCCATATCCATGCGCTGGGCACTCCTTTCTGGGCCGACTCACTGGTCCGCAGGGCCCTTGCGTTCAAAAAAGAGCAAGTGATCTGATACATCCGCTTTGCCTTGCCAATAGATTTTTCCTATCCGTTTTCCGTTTTCCATCGGTTATATCAATTTGACATAAATGTTCTTGTCGACTTATTTTATACCGGTATAAAATTTACGCGCTGATGGGCACGGTACCACGAATGCTGAAATATCACCATGAAGAGCGTGAAGTTCATGAAGGTTTTACTTCAGTTCCTTCAAGGCCTTCATGGTAAAAGATGTTGTTCTTTCATATAAAATGTAATAACCGAGTAAAACGATATGAATAAAGAAATCGACTGCAGGAAATTGGACTGTCCGGCTCCGGTACTGAACACCAAAAAGGTGTTGGAAGCGGAGAGTATTCAGAGTGTGAGCGTTCTCGTGGACAACGATGCGGCTGTGGAAAATGTCAGCCGTTTTCTGAGCTACCAGGGATACTGGGTATCCGTGGAATCCGAACACGGTTTTTCAAGGGTGTCGGGTGAACGCAATGGAGAAAATCCGGCCCAGATTCCCAAAATTGATTCGGAGGAATCACCGGATGAAAAGGTGAAGACCATGGTGTTGGTCACATCGCAATTTTTCGGGCAGGGAGATGATGAACTCGGCAGCGGACTTATGGTCAATTTCCTCAAAACGATCGGGGAAATGGGGGATGACCTGTGGCGGCTGGTGTTCGTTAACAGCGGTGTGAAACTGGCTGTGAAGGATTCAAAGGTGATTTCCGAGTTAAAAGAGATTGAGAAAAGCGGCGTGGATATTCTGGTGTGCGGAACCTGTCTGACCTTTTTTGAACTGATGGAAGAAAAGGAGGCCGGCCAGACCACGAACATGCTGGATATCGTCACATCCATGCAGCTGGCGGATAAGGTCATTAAAATATGATCGGCTCCAAAGCTGCCGATTACCGATTGTCAACGAAGAAGTCGTCTATAACGCCTTTCTCTTTCAGGCTTTTTCCGTAAGCGGCGGCACTTTTTTTATCGGGAAAACTGGATACCCGGACAAGATACCATGTTTTCCCCCCGCCCTCGGATTTGCTGTAGGATACATCAAGCCCTTCTTTCTGCAATTTGGTAACGTAATTTTTTGCATGACGGGGATCAAGATAGGCTGCCACCTGCAGAGTGAAAGGTTTGGGAACCCTCTTTTTTTCAATTTTTTCAGCGGTTTTTTCCGGTACTTCCGTTTTGAAAAGATGATGGACCGTGTTCACGGCGAACAGAAGAACCACGGTCACTGACGCAGCCAGAAGGAAGCGTTTTGCATACCGAATCAGGGTGTCACTGGCCTTGAAGTACCCAAAGGCTTTTGCCGCCGCCAAGTATGCCTGTGACAGGATTTTCGCCGTCAGGGAACCCAAGGTCAGGGCGGCGGAGAAAATCCGCCCGGCAAGGGCGGAAAAACGAATTTCACGGTCGGCCCTTTTTTTGTGCGCCGTGGTATTGAAACGGGCTGTTTCCTCCGCCGGTTCCGGAATACGGATATCCACCTCTGAAAGCGTATCGGACTGGTCTTGCGTTTCTGAAAGCAGTTCATTGACCCTGGTTTTGAAAGTTGATTTTTCCCCGGCGTGTTTCAGCGCTTCCTTGTAAATCTTGCGGGCCGTAAAATCGGTGCGCTGAAACCGGAGAAAGAGATCCGTCAGGACGGGGAGAATTTTTGGATTGTCGTTGTGGTGTTCCGCAAGCCGGGTGATAAGCTCCTGGTCCACGGCGTCCGGCTCGGATACGGATAAAGATGCGGAGCGTTTCAGCCAGAAAAGTGCGATATCCTCATCTGTGGGATCGATTCTCAGATATTTCGGAATGCATTGTTCAAGCGGGATATTGCGGATTCCGGAAGAAAGGATGAAACCGGAAACGGATCCGGCCAGTTTTTTCCCGAGCGTTTTTTCGAGATGCAACGGAGACAGGAGAAACGAGTCGTATATCCGGACGGCCTTCAGATAATATTGTTCCGCTTTTCTAAAAATTCCGGCCCTCTCCCATGACTGGGCCCTGGATATCAGATCCAGGATCATCTTTTTTCCTGCATGGTGGGAAATCGCGCCGATCAGGAAATACAGGGCAAGAAGAATGGCCAGTGCAACCGCAAATGGATAGGGAGCACGAAAAGAGGATGTATTCAGGAACCGAAGTATGGAAAAGGAAAGCGGAATTCCCACAAGGCAGGAAAGCCAGACCCGAACGCTGAAATGCCGTAAAACCCGTATCAATTTTCTTCTTCTTTCTCCTGGCAGATTTTCTGGTTTTCTTTCAGAGCAACTTCATACAGCTCATCTTTATCTCCGCCTGAAGGCGCGCAACCCGTGGATGCCTCCACTTCCACAAACCGGATGGATTCGGGAATGGTGAATTCCCTTTTGGGCTGGTTTTTAAGGGCATTGGCCATAAAATCGGTCCAGATCGGAGCGGCCGCTCTGCCGCCGGTGATGCCGACCCCGTTTTTGCTCCGCATGATTTTTCTTTTGTCAAAGCCGGTCCATACACTTGTGCACAGGGTCGGCGTGAAACCGGTAAACCAGGCATCATTGAAATTGTCGGTAGTGCCGGTTTTTCCGGCTGCCGGCCGATCGAATCCGAGACGCCGGACGGAAGAACCGGACCCCCTGTCGATGACGGACTGCATCATGTCCACCACCTGAAACGTGGTTTGCGGGTCCAGCACCTGTTTTTCCTGAACGATATGTTCTTCCAGCACGCTTCCGAACGGATCTTCGATCCGCCATATCATGAAAGGATCATGCCGGATGCCTTCCTTTGCGAACGTGGAAAAAGCGGAAGCCATCTCCATAGGAGACACGGAAGCAGACCCGAGCGCCACCGAATACACCTGTTCCAACGGACTTTTGATGCCGCAGAGCCGGGCCGTTTCAATCACGGGTCCGGGGCCGGTTCGTTTGACCAGCCTTGCGGCAACAGTATTGACACTTTTGGTCAGTGCTTTTTTCAGGATGATGTCTCCCCGGTGAATCCGGGAGAAGTTCCGGGGCTTCCAGTCCGGGGCGCCTGTCACCGGGAGAGTGATCGGCATGTCCGTAACCACGCTGGCCGGATGAAGGCCCAGCCTGTCAAAAGCGGTATAGTACAGAAAAGGTTTGAAACCGGATCCCGGCTGCCGATAGCTTTGAACGGCCCTGTTAAATTCGCTCTCATAGTAATCCCTTCCCCCCACCAGCGCTTTGACGGCACCGGAATCCGTATCAATGGAGACAAGCGCGCCCTGGGGTCTGGGGTTGTCCCCGGATGTCAGCCCCATCAGGTCGTCCAGACGGCCGAGCCCCTTTTTAACGGATTTCACCGCATATTCCTGAAGCTGCTTGTCCATTGTGGTGTATACTTCGATTCCGCCATGGTATACAACGTCTTCCCCGTATTTTCGGACCAGTTTCCGGATGACGGCATCCAGGAAATAACTGCCGGTTCTGGAATCGGTTTTAGTGCCGGAAAGTTCCGGCTTTTTTTCAAGGGTGGTTTCAAATTTCTTGTCACTGATAAATCCCACCTGCCGCATTCGTCTGAGAACGGTTTTCCGTCTTTGAAGCGCTTTGTCATAGTGCCGGAACGGGTTGTAGGCGGTGGGGGATTTCGGCAACCCGGCAAGAAGGGCGGCCTCTGAAAGATCGAGGTCTGACGCACTTTTCCCGAAAAAAGTCCGGGAGGCTTTTTCAATACCCTGGGCCCCTGCACCGAAATGGATCTGGTTGATATATGCGTGAAGGATTTCGTTTTTGCTGTTGGTGGATTCAATTTGAAAGGAGACCAGAAGCTCTTTGAATTTTCGCATGTAAGATTTTTTGAAGCTGAAAAACAGATTTTTGGCCAGTTGCTGGGTAATGGTGGAAGCCCCCTGTATCTCCCCCGGTTTGAAAAGTGTTATGTATAGGGCTTTCAGGGTTCTCAGCTTGTTGATACCGTGGTGTTCGTAGAAGCGGTGATCTTCCACTGCAAGGATGGCGTTGATAAAATCCTTGGAAACCATGGACAGGGGCACGGATTCTCTTTCCCCCAGTGTGACCAGTCTCTGGCCGGATGCCGCGTAAATTTTGGTCTGGGGTGTTTCAATAATCCGGCTCAACGGCTGGGGAAGCTTGGGAAGACCGCTTGCCGCGGTGAAGATAAAAACGGTCAATCCCAGGAAAAACAGGCCGACGGTCAACAACGTTCCATACAGGATGAACTGAAAGGTTTTCACGGTTCCAAGCGGTGTTTTCATGAAGATCCTTCCTTGAGGTTGATGCTCAGCTGCCAGACCGCCCATTCCCTTCCTTTGACAAAAACCACTTTATGCACGGATTCATGCACGAATTCGAAGCCGAGCCGGATATATCCCTCTTTTGCCTCGTTCCAGATGCCGGCCCGGACGATACGCCCTTTTTCTTCGAGCAGAATAGACGGATTGCCGATCAAATCCCCCATCATATCCGGGGGAAGATTCATTACGGCCCGGAAAAAAGGAGAGGCTTTGTAGATGCGGCCTGTAAATCCGTCGAACTCTTCAAGAGAGGCTTGAATGGAAAGGCTCTTTTTTTCAAACTGATCCAGAAGTTTCATATCCAGATGGACCCTTTTCAACACTTTGTTGGCTGTGTTCAGAAAATAGATCCGGATGCCTTTCTGTTCGCCTTCTATGAAAATCCGGTCCAGCTCGGGACCGTTCAAAAGCCAGATCATTTTCACCGGGTTGAGGATTTTTTCCGCCAAAGGGTCAGACAGCTCCAGGTAGAGTTTTTTGAAATGTTCTTTTTCGATATTGATCCACTCACCCGGCATCAGACCTTTTGCGATCTCCAAGAATGATTCTGATTTTTGTACGTGAAGACGGGTGGCCTTCTGTTTGGACACGATATCTTTCAGGTAATTTTTGGCACTGGAGGCCATTTCTCCGGTTTTCCATATGGCACCGGTTTCGGGCCTGTTCTGGTTGGTGGTGGCAAGATAGCGTCCGAGAAGGTTTTCACACCAGTTGTACCTGAATTCCGCGGCCGCAAAAATACAAGTGAGCACGAGAACCGATATATTCAGGACGGAAAACGTTCTTCTGAGATATTCATTTACCGTGGGTGGATCATACCATTGCATCATGGGGTATCTTATATCAGAATAAATACTTTACAGCAACAAACCCGGCCACGAGCAAAACGGTGAAAGCAACTGCAAGGCTGTTGAAATACGTGTCAATAAACCGTTTGATGCCGGGACCGAAAAGGAAAATCAGGCCGGCCAGTATCATGAACCGCAGCGTGCGGGAAAAAGCGGCTGCCAGGAGGAAAATCGGCAGGTTGATCCGGAATGCGCCGGCTGATATGGTAAAGAGTTTAAACGGCAGCGGGGTAAACCCGGCGATGGATATGGCCCAGGCATCCCACCGGTTAAAGAGAGAGCCGAGATATTCCATTTTTTCCGTCAGGTGGTAGAACTCAATAATGTGATGGCCGACAAGATCCATGAACTGCAATCCGATAACATATCCCAGCAATGCGCCGAGGATGGACCCTGCACTGCATATCACGGCGAACCGGAACGCTTTTGCGGGTTTGCCCACGGCAAGCGCGATCAGGAGAATATCCGGCGGGATGGGAAAAAACGAGGACTCACAGAAGGCAATAATAAAAAGGGCCCATGAACCGCCAGGTCTGTCAGCCCATCCCAGCACCCAGTCATAAGACCGTCGAAGCAAGGATCAGTCCTTCCAGCCGTGTTGGCCGATGAGCTTGACGAACCTGCACCCGCCGAGGCTGGTGGTGGTCAGTCCCTGGCCGGTTTTTTCAACTTTCAGAAGGTCCTGGGTGAAGTTCCCCCCCACCGGCATGACCAGACGACCACCGGGCGCAAGCTGGTCAATGAGCGGCTGAGGAATGGACTCACCTCCGGCTGTAACGATAATGGCGTCAAACGGACTCTCTTCCGTCCATCCCTGGGTACCGTCGGAGTACTTGGTGACGATGTTGTAGTATTTGAGTCCGTCAAACAGCCGCCGGGCGCTTAGAAAAAGAGTGTTGTTCCTTTCGATGGTGTACACGCGGTACACGATTTCCGCCAGGATGGCGGCCTGGTACCCGGAGCCGGTACCGATTTCAAGGACTCTTTCATTGCCGGTAAGATCGAGGGCCTTGGTCATTTCGGCTATTATATACGGCTGGGAGATCGTCTGCCCTTCTCCGATGGGGAGCGGAAAATCTCCATAGGCGCTTTCGGTCAGTGCTTCACTGACAAAGAGGTGTCTGGGGACTTTTTTCATTGCGCGGACCACGTTGTCATCCGTGATTCCCCGGGAGACGATCTGGTTATCCACCATTCGCTGCCGCCATTGTTCATATTTTTTCGGCTCTTCTTTCATGCTACTTTTATTAGCAGCATTCCGCGTTTCAGTCAAGAAAATAGAAGAGTCCCGGTTTTCAGAGCGGGTGATCGTTGACTTTTTTCTCTTTCCCGGTTAAAAATCAGGCATGGACAAACTTACCAGGATATGGGTTGCCGCTGCCATAGCAGTGCTGATTTTTATCGGCGGGACTGCGGGCTATATGATCATAGAGGACTGGAGCCTTGTTGATTCGGCTTATATGACCGCGATCACCGTCAGTACCGTGGGATTTCTCGAAGTGCACGATGTCGGTACCACCGGCAGGATTTTTACCATGGTGCTGATCTTTGTGGGAGTGGGGTATTTTCTTTATCTGGCCGGGGTGATCGTGCAGTCCATAGTGGAAGGGGAACTTGTAACCATTCTCGGGAGGAGAAAGTTGAACAAAGAGATTGAAAAGCTTGAAAACCATTATATCATCTGCGGGTACGGACGGATCGGAAGGATGCTCTGTAAGCTGGTAAAAGAAGAGACGTCCAATATGGTGGTGATAGAAAAGGATGAGGCCCTGGTATCGGTTCTGGAAAAGGACAATATGCTCTATCTGAACGGGGACGCTTCCAGCGAGGAAACCCTGCGCAAGGCGGGTATCGAGCGCGCCGCCTATTTTGTCGCCGCCCTTGCCACTGACACCGCCAATGTGTTTCTGGTGCTGACGGCCCGGCAGCTCAATCCCATGATCTATATCATGGCCCGGGCCGGAAGTCAGGACGTCAAGCAGAAGCTGATGATCGCCGGTGCCAATAAAGTGGAATCCCCCTATGATATCGGGGCGGCATCCATGGGATTGAAACTTTTACGGCCGAGTGTGAGCAGTTTTCTGGATATCGCCCTGTCCAGAAAGGAAGAGGCAATACAGATAGAGGAATCGTACGTGTCCACTCATTCCGGATTCGTCAATGTAGCGCTCAAGGATTCGGGTATCCGGCAGAAATACAACCTGATTGTGATCGCCGTAAAAAAGGAGAGCGGGGAGATGCTGTTTAATCCGTCTTTTGATACACTTCTTGAGGCCGGGGACACGGTGATCGCCATGGGGCCCCCGCACAATCTCAATCTGTTTCACAAGGACCTGAACCCCTGACCGCAGACCCGTCAGATTTTATAGATGACTCGCTTGTCCGTTATAATGATGTCCACGGAATGTTTCCGAGAATCCATGTTCACCTGGTCCACGACCTGCTCTTCAAACGCAAGGGAAATTTTCCTGCACGTTTCCGGCAGCTGAGTGATGAGTTTTTTGTAAAAACCGTCCCCGAATCCGATCCGACCGCCTTTGTCGTCAAAAACAAGTCCGGGGATCAATGCCACGTCGATTTCTTCGGGTTTTGTTCTCTTGCATTTGCGGGGTATCGGCTCGAGAACGCCTGCGTCGTTTTCCACGAGGTCGGAAGAAAATTCGTTTATACGGTAGAGATTGACCGAATTTTTCGGGCCCGGGTAAACGGGAAGAACAACGGCCTTTTCAAGCTCCAGTGCCCGTCTGATGACATTTTCGGCTGGAATTTCGCCGGCTTTGCCTGTGTATGAAAATACCGTCACCGCTTCTATAAAATTGGCAAACTCAAAGAGTTTGTTTTCAATCGTCTTTTGTTTGGCAATCTGCTCTTCTCGAGAAAAATGAGCAATCACTTCTGCAATTTTGTTTAAAATGCCGTCTTTGGGGCCTTTTATCTCATCCATAAAACTTTCCTCAAGATACATAATTTTT
Organism: Desulfarculaceae bacterium; assembly: GCA_021737205.1. Classification (GTDB taxonomy): domain Bacteria; phylum Desulfobacterota; class Desulfobacteria; order Desulfobacterales; family Desulfobacteraceae; genus JAIPEK01. The sequence continues at coordinate 2,572 of JAIPEK010000009.1, read as the reverse complement.
ACTTAATATGCTACAGAAGTGACGAATTGTCAATACTCAATAATTATTGACTGTTTCATGGCATCGTGGTATTTGACCATAATTGGCAAAGAATCTTTAAATGCCTGATATCAGGTATTTAACAATGAATGGTATGACTAAATCAGGTTGGATCGTATATGCTGGATATAAAGTTTGTAAGAGACAATTTGGAACAGGTGGAACATGCGGTTTCCAGGCGGGGCGACGATGCGGATTTCAAAGCCTTTTCGAAAGATGAGAAAAAGCGGCGCGAGATTCTTCAGAAAATCGAGAAAATGAGGAATGAGAGAAACACGGTCTCCGATAAAATAGCGCGGATGAAAAAAGCCGGAGAGGACGCACAGCCTGTAATCGATGAGATGAAAGAGGTGTCTGCCGACATAAAAGAGCTGGACAGGGAACTTTCGGCTACAGAGGATCGGATTCATGATTTCATGATTTCCCTGCCCAATATTCCCCATCCGGATGTGCCGGCAGGAAAAGATGAAGAGGACAATGCGCTTGTAAAGGCAATAGGGACTGTCCCCGAATTCGACTTCGAAGTCAAGCCGCACTGGGATTTGGGCGAGAAGCTGGGAATTCTGGATTTCCAGCGTGCTTCCAAAATCGCCGGGGCCAGGTTTCCCCTTTATATGGGTCAGGGGGCCCGGATGGAGCGCGCGTTGATCAATCTTATGCTGGATGTCCATGTCAAAGAGCACGGGTATACCGAGACGCTGCCCCCTTTTATAGTGAACAGCTCAAGTCTCACCGGAACCGGACAGCTGCCGAAATTCAAGGAGGATCTGTTCAAGCTGGAAGGTTGGGATTATTACATGATCCCCACCTCCGAGGTGCCCATGGCCAACATTTATGCGGATGAAACCCTTCAGCAACAGGACCTTCCGATCAAGTTCGCCGCCTACACCCCCTGTTTCAGGTCGGAGGCCGGCTCCTACGGGAAAGATACAAAAGGCCTCATACGACAGCACCAGTTTAATAAAGTGGAACTGGTCAAGTATACCGACCCGGAAACCTCATACGATGAACTCGAGGATCTTCTGGCAAATGCGGAAGAGATTCTAAAGCGGCTTGAACTTCCGTACAGGGTGGTGACTTTGTGTGCCGGGGATATCGGGTTTTCCGCGGCCAAAACCTACGACATTGAAGTATGGATGCCCGGACAGAACAAATACAGGGAAATTTCCTCCTGCAGCAACTGCGAAAGCTTTCAGGCCAGAAGAGCCGGGATCAAGTTCAAAAGAAAAGATCGGAAAAGGGCGGAGTTCGCCCACACGCTGAACGGGTCCGGACTTGCCGTGGGCAGAACCTTCGCCGCCATACTGGAAAACTTTCAACGGGAGGACGGGTGTGTTACAATTCCTGTCGCTTTGCAACCATACATGGGAGGAGACAAAATAATTCAACATGAAGCTGGATGATTTTCCTGAAGATATACGCCCCTACCTGATACCTGAAACAAAAGGGGAGCTGTTTTATAAATGCCTCGGATGCGACCGGACTTATTCCGCGGATACATTTTTGTATGTATGCCCGGCATGCGGGCAGGTGCTGATGATTTACGACCGTCAGGCCGAAAGGCTTGAGGAAATTTCCGGCAAGACATGGCGGAAGATTTTCGATTTCAGGAAAGTTTTGAAAAAAGCGGCATTTAAAGGAATCTACCGATTTCATGAGTTCGTGGGTCCTTCTTTGCCTGAAGAATCGATCGTGTACCTGGGAGAGGGGAACACCCCTGTTGTTCAAGCGAACCGGCTGCTTCAAAAGAAGGTGGGCGTGCGCTTCTATTATAAAAATGACGGCCAGAACCCCAGCGCATCTTTCAAGGACCGGGGCATGGCCAGCGCCCTTTCCAGGGTCAAGCAGATGATCGACCGGAATCCGGACGAGAGGATCATTGCCGTATGCGCATCAACCGGGGATACTTCGGCGGCGGCTGCGCTGTATGCATCTTATCTCCAGCCTTCGATCAAGTCGGCCGTGCTGCTGCCCCACCGGAAAGTGACGCCGCAACAGTTGTCCCAGCCGCTCGGCAGCGGGGCGCATGTATTCGAGATCCCAGGGGTTTTTGATGACTGCATGAAGGTGGTGGAACATCTGTCCGCAACCTATTCCGTAGTCCTGCTGAATTCGAAAAATCCGTGGCGGATTCTCGGCCAGGAGTCCTGTTCATATGAAATCGCCCAGGATTTTGACTATGAAATGGCGGACAAGGTCGTAGTGGTCCCCATCGGAAACGCAGGCAATATTTCAGCCGTGATGAACGGATTTATGAAGTTTTACCGGACCGGCATCATCGAAGCCCTGCCGAAAATCATAGGAGTGCAGTCGGACCACGCAGACCCGGTATGCCGATACTATGAAAAGGAAAAAGGCATGAGGGAATTTGTACCGGTAACGGCACAACCGAGTGTGGCACAGGCGGCAATGATCGGCAATCCGGTATCGATGCCCCGGGTTGTGGATCTTGTGGAGAAGTACAATGCAGCCGCGGGTATGGAAAGGGTTATTATGATACGGCTAACCGAACAGTCCATAATGGACTGGCAGC
>JAIPEK010000008.1 GCA_021737205.1 Desulfarculaceae bacterium | reverse complement strand
CACAAGGATCGTGGCTCCTTTTTCATAGTATTCCATGATAAAGTCAAGGGTGGCCTGGGCGGATTCGTCATCCAGACTGCCCGTGGGTTCGTCCGCAAGGATGATGGAGGGATCACCGGTCAGCGCCCTCGAGACGGCCACCCTCTGCTGCTCTCCCCCTGAAAGCGCCGGCGGAAAAAGCTTTGCCTTTCCCTCCATGCCCGTGGTTCTAAGCACATGCATCACCTTCTTTTTGATATAGCCGGGTTTTTCCCCTGCAGCCTCGAGTACCAGGGCCACATTGTCGTACACGGTTTTGTGGTCAATCAGCTTGAAATCCTGGAAAATCAGCCCGAAACGTCTTCTCAAGTCGGCCAGCCGGTCCCCGGAGATCCGGGAGAGATTCATTCCCTCCACCAGTATCTGTCCCTCGGAGGCTCGTTCGGCAAGGTATAGCATTTTTAACAGGGTGGATTTCCCGGCCCCGGAAGGCCCTGTGATAAATACGAACTCTCCTTTTTGTACGTCAAGCGAAATGTTCTTCAGGGCAAAATTCCCCCCGTAACGTTTGCTGACGTTAAAAAGCCGTATGATATAATTTTTGTCTTCCCCGGAATCCATGCGTCATCCTTGGTCACAAGTTATAAAAATTGACTGAACCTGAATTTACTGTTATAAATCGAAAGTGTCAAGGAGTGCTGCAAAACAGTTTTCCTTACAAAAGCCTTCACTGTCTCCCGTAAAACGGCTTCTTCCAGCAGTGAAGGCTTTATATGCTTATAATCGTTTACGGTTTACAGTTGTCGGTTCACGGTTAAAAAAACATAGATTAGATTAATTCAATAGTTGAAGTCAATATCCAAAATGCTTCTCAATCGTTGCACAGTTCATTGAAAAAACTGTGAACTGTGAACCGATAACCGTGAACGGTTACATATGCTTTTATACAAGAGGATGTTGCAATGAAAAAAAAGTTGATCGAACTGATAAAACAAAGGTCTTTCAAGTACAGCGAGACACCCGAATTCAAACTCGCTTCGGGAAGAAAAAGCCGGTTTTACGTGAACTGCAAACCGGTCACCCTGAGCCCGGAAGGGATGTATCTTGCCGGAAACCTGGTCTTTGAAGAGGCCGAAGAGACCGGATGTACAGCCGTTGGCGGCCTGACCTTCGGGGCCGATCCCGTGGCCGTGGCCACGGCCTTTGCCTCCTATCTTCACTCCCGTCCGATGAAAGCCTTTTCAATCCGCAAGGACCAAAAAGACCACGGCATGATCCGGTGGATCGAAGGCGACATTGAAAAAGGCGAAAAAGTGGTGATCATCGATGATGTGGCCACCACCGGCGGATCCACCATCAAGGCCATTGAACGCGCCAGGGAGGAAGGCCTCGACCCCGTTCACGCGGTGATCCTGGTGGACCGGCAGGAAGGGGGGCTTGAAAACATCCGCAACCATATCGCATCCGCATCCGCGATCATCTGCCGGGACGACCTGCTCGAAGAACGGAACACCTCCTCATGAGACTCTTTGACAGCCACGCCCACATAGATGACAAATGCTATGAAAAAGATTTTACCCGGATGCTGGAACGGGCGGAAGACCACTCGGTCAAAGGCATCATGGCCGTCGGGATCGACATCGGCACCAGCAGGCGCGCCATCAACTTTGCCGAGACCCACGACCACGTCCTCGCATCCGTCGGGGTCCATCCCCATGATGCAACCAACTGTTCCGACGAAACCATTGAAGAACTGGTCCGGATGGCGCAGACCCATTCCCGGGTCCGGGCCTGGGGAGAGACCGGGCTGGACTTCAACCGAATGTACGCGCCCGTGGAAGACCAGGAGATGTGTTTTGAAAAACAGCTCCATGCGGCACAACGACTCGATCTGCCCATGATATTCCATGAGAGGGACTCGAACGGCCGACTGCTTGAAATCCTTCGCTCGGGAAATGCCGTGGAGAGGAAAGCAGTGGTTCACTGTTTTTCCGGTACCAGGGAGGAAATGTATGCCTACCTGGACATGGGATTTTTCATCGGCATCACCGGCATTCTCACCATCAAAAAGCGGGGAGTGTACTTGAGAGAGCTTGCCGTTGACATCCCCGAGGACCGGATCCTGATTGAAACGGATGCCCCGTACCTGACGCCCGCGCCCCAGAAGAACAAGCACCGGCGCAACGAACCCGCTTTTGTCCGGTCGGTGCTGCTCAAACTTGCCGAAATCCGCGGCCGCGATCCTGAAGAACTTTCGGAAACCATCTGGCAGAATACGGAACGGCTGTTCGGAAAACTGTAACCGGCGGCCTTACTTGTACCAGTGGATCCCGGTTCATTTCCGGGCAGCGGCCACGTTTCATCCCCGGGCAGTGGATCAGGGATGATTTACCGTGTTGACCGCATGTACTCCACCGCCCCTTCAAGGCCGTCCAGGGAAAGCTCGAACATGGGAAAAATCCCGGCTATGGCCTGGATCGTTTGGGTGTAGTTCCACATCTCTTTTGCCACCGGGTTGAGCCAAACCGAGTGGGGAAACGTATCCCGGATGAACCGCAGCCGCTCGATACTCGGCTTGCCGCTTCTCTCCCGGATATGAATGGAGCCGTCATATGCCATGAGCTCGTAAGGGGCCATGCTGGCGTCCCCCACGATGATAAAACGGGTTTCCGGGTCGAGCCGGGTGAAGTCATCCACCTTCATCGGCTTTTTGTACCGGGAGGGATCCTCCCAGACGTAATCGTATATGGTGTTGTGGAAAAAGCAGACCTTGAGCTCCTTGAACTGGGCCCTGGCGTAATCGAACAGGGTCTGGACAAGGGAGATGTAAGGATCCATGGACCACCCGCCGTTGTCAATGGCCAGGATCACCTTGAGCCGGTCCCGCATGGACCGGTCGAATATCAGTTCGATCTCTCCCCCGTTTTTCATGGTCTTTTTGATGGTCTCGTCGATATTGATCTGATCTTTCGGACCTTCGGGCACCATGTTTCTCAGCCGCTTGAGCGCCTCCCCGATGCTGGCGCTTGTCAAAGGGCCACGCGTGGAATAATCCTTGTACCGGCGCTCGTTGGCCACCTTGACCGCGGACTTGTTCCTCGACTCGCCGCCGACCCGCATACCGCCCGGGTGGTAGCCGGAATGTCCCACAGGGGAGGTACCGCCGGTGCCGATCCACTTGTTTCCGCCCTCATGGCGTTCGGTTTGCTCCTCAAGCCGCTTTTTAAAATATTCGATCAGTTCTTCCGGGGAAAGGTCTGCAAGCTCGGACTCGTCCACTCCCAGGGCATCCGCCACCTTTTCAGGATTCTGCAGCCACTCGTCCAGCATTCCCCTTGCTATTTCATCGATCTCGAAACCCTTGTCATCCGGGATGGGCACCCCTTCAAAGTGGTAGGCGAACACCTGATCGTACAGATCAAAATACCGCTCGCTTTTCACCAGGATCGCCCGGGCACAGGTATAAAAATCGTCAATGGTAGTAATCAGACCCTTCTGCAAGGCTTTCTGCAGCATGAGAAAAGACGTCGGCGTAACCGGTATACCGACTTCTTTGAGCTTATAAAAAAAGTTGATAAACATGGGTCGGGACCGCCTTTTAAATGAGCTTCCGTCTGGAGGTGATTTCCCGTGCCCGCTGGTAGTCCTGGCTCTTTTTGAAAAGAATTCCCATGTACGGCAGTTTTCCCTTGATCAGATCCTTTGCATGGAAATCCGGGTCCGCGTCCAGGGCCCGGATCCAGTTGATCAGCTCCCTTGTGGCCGGCTTTTTCTCGATGCCGTCGATCTCCCGCATGCTGTAAAACGCGTTTATGGTATTTTCGGCAAGCTTGGTATCGATGGACGGAAAGTGAACATGGATAATCTTGCGCATCATCTTGGGATCGGGGAACGCGATATGATGGAAGTTGCACCGGCCCAGGAACGGGTCGGACAAATCCTTCTTGGCATTGGAGGTAATCACGATCACGGGACGGTGTTTCGCCCGGACCGTCCGGTCGGTCTCGATGATGTCGAACTCCATCTGGTCGAGCACGTCCAGCATATCATCCTGGAAATCCGTATCCGCCTTGTCGATCTCGTCGATCAAAAGCACGGTCCGCTCATCCGAACGAAACGCCTGGCCGATTTTTCCCATTTTGATATACTCGTCGATATTGCTTACATCCCGCTTGGAATCGCCGAACCGGCTGTCGTTGAGCCGGGTGAGGGTATCGTACTGGTAAAGGGCTTCCACCAGCTTCATGCTCGACTTTACGTTCAAGACGATCAGCGGCATGCCCAGAGATTCGGATATGGCATGGGCCAGCATGGTTTTTCCCGTGCCCGGTTCCCCTTTGAGAAGCAGGGGCATCTCCAGGGACATGGAAATATTCACGATCGAGGCAAGCTCGCTGTCCAGGACATATTTATGGGCGCCTTCAAAATCGGGGTGCGTGTCAGGTTGTTTGGTCATCCGGTCTCTCCGTTATGGGTTCATTAAACAGTTTATATATCAACCATTACTCCTAATACAGAACCGCCTTCCAGTCAAGCAGGTATTCCGCGACTGAGTAGTATACTAAAATGATTGCCGGCCCTTCAAGCCGGTTTCCTCCCCTGTACATTGAGAACCGGAGGGGGTACAATTTGCCCTCATGGAGGGCGGCAAAACCGCAAACTGTCTGAGGACCGACCGGACCGCAGTTTTTGCGGTTTCGCCCGGAATGAGGGCAAATTCCCCCGAAGGTTCGGCGTACAGGGAAGGTGATCCGCTTGAAGGGCCGGGGTTGTCTGTCCTGCGCGGCTGATGCCGGCCACATGGCACAAACTTTCATAAAATGTCATGCAATTGCCCCTGGTATTCCCGAATGCAGGCGAGGGGTTCCGGCCAGATTCCTCTTTATTTGATACGGATTTTCTGGTATAGATAATCCGCTTTGTGAATCACAACAGACCGGATGCCGATAATGCAGAACACCTCTTTGATGACGACCTATATTAAACTTTTCTTTTCCGCGTTTTTCTGGGGGGGAACATTCGTGGCCGCAAGGGTCCTGGCACAGCACATCGGGCCGTTTTCCGCCGCATTCATCCGGTTTTCCATCGCATCGGTCCTGCTGGTGCTGATCACGGCCCGTGTGGAAAAACGGTTTCCGCTTCCCACCCGGAAAAATATAGGACCGGTTCTGATTCTCGGGCTCACCGGAATTTTTTTGTACAATTTCTGTTTTTTTTCCGGGCTGAAATATATCGAAGCGTCCCGGGCATCGGTGATCGTGGCGAACAACCCGATTCTGATCGCCTTTTTCTCGGCCCTGATTTTCAATGAAAAACTCAACCTCTCCAAGCTCGCCGGAATCCTCCTTTCAGTAACCGGGGCCATGATCGTAATCACCAGAGGAGAACTTTTCTCGGTTTTCCATGAGAGCATCGGTAAAGGGGAGCTGTATATATTCGGAACCGTGGCAAGCTGGGTGGCCTACTCCCTTTTCGGAAAAGCGTTTCTGAAAAATTTCACGCCGCTTCAAACCGTAACCTACTCCGTTCTCACCGGTACGGCGCTCCTCTTTTTTCCGGCCGTGAATGAAGGCGTTCTGACCACTGTTCTCCATTACCGGCCCCTGGACTGGTTTTCCCTCTTTTATCTGGGGGCCTTCGGTACCGTGATCGCATTTATTTTCTATTACCAGGGCATCCAGGCCATCGGCCCCACCCGCGCGGGCCTTTTTATCAACTTTGTCCCGATCAGCGGGGTACTCCTCTCGGCCATCCTGCTTTCAGAGCCTCTTACAGCTTCCCTGCTTGCCGGGCTTGCGCTCGTGATCACCGGGATGTTTCTGACCAACCGAAATGCCCCGAAGAAATCTGCGACACCAGCCGATATCAAACAACCCCGTTTATGAAGTAGCGATATATCATCAGTTGTTGATATATCGTCTTCCCGGGTGATGACATTTCGCCGGCCGGAAAAACCAATCAGCCGGAAAGCCACCGCCATGGTCATTTTTCTATCTCTGCACGGTTTTTGCTATTGTATAAAGACAACGGGAAAAACCGGAAACAACAGGGGGTATCATGCAACGCATCATTCACATAAACCGACTCAATAGCCGGAATGTTTTCAAAATCCTTTTAATTTGTACCTTTTCCGTTCTGCTATCGGTCCCGGCCGGCAAGGCTGGGGAATACAAAGGGGACGGAAACAAAGCAGGTTCAGACGGAAATCATCTCATCTCCTTTTCCCGGAACATGAGCAAACAACAAATGATCCTGCACTATGATGACGGTGATGCTTTGTCAGCACCCGCCTTGTCCGGCAAGGGAGAGCTGACCCATAAAATCAGCAGGCTTGTCAACCAATGTATCCGGTATTTCAGTTGCCAGGGGTCCCGGATGAAATTCAACGCCTTTACTCTCGAGGCCGGTCATTTTGATACATCCGTTAATGCCGTGTACAATCATGATGAAAAAGAAGTGGAAATCGGCATGTCCAGTGATTCTTTAAACCGGCGCCTCGGACCGGGCGTTGATATGGAACTGTTGACCAATCCTTCCGAATCCTCCGCCGCCCTGATGTTTTCCATCAAAATCTAATTTCGGCTGTCCAGCCACTCTTTATACCTGCACATTCCGGAAAGGGCTTTTACAGCTCTTTCCGGGGACGGGAAAAAGACACCTTTGTACCGGCACTCATCCATGCGGTAAAGGCTCCTGGTTTTTTCATCCACAAGAAGACTGACCCCGAGCACGGGCTTTTCATATTTTTCCGTAAGGCGGACGATGTGTTCGATGTATCGTTCCTCCCTTCCGGCCACCGCTTCCTTGAACGATTCAATCTGCTCTCGGGTATACAAAGGGTCCGCCCCCAGCAGGGAGTCCAGCATCCTCCCCCCCAGAAGCCGCTGACCGTGAATCCCGAGATGGATCAATGCATCGCACCCGTCCCACTTCAAAAGCTCTTCCGAAGCGACAACCGGGATCTCTTCATCCCGCTCGCCCACAATGTCCACCGGATTCTCCCGGCTCCAGTAGGAAGGAAGAAGGCCGTCCAGCTTCTCCTTGATGGCATCGGACAGTTGGGGTACCTCGAGCCCGTGTTCACTGCACAGATCCGTGGTCACGACTCCCCAGCCACCGCCCAGGGTCATGATCGCCACCCGGCTGCCCCTGGGCAGAGGCAGGGAAGAGAACACCGCGGAATAATCCAGAAGATCCATGGTATGATCCACTTCAATAACACCGGCCTGTTTCAGTGCGGCGGAAAACACCTTTGCATCCGAGGCCAGAGCGCCTGAATGACTTGCCGCCGCCTTGTTGCCGGACACGGTCCGCCCGCCGTTGAGCACGATCACCGGTTTTTTCCCTGAGACCCGTTCCGCTCCCTGTACAAACCGCCTGCCGTCCTTGACACTCTCGATGTACAGCACCACGGTCCGGGTTTCATCGTCATTTTCAAACGCCTCCATGTAATCCTCTATGGTAACCATGGCCTCGTTGCCGGAACCGGAAAATGCCCTTATACCGATACCCTGCTGCTCGGCAAAGACCAGAAGCTGGGTCCCGAGATTCCCGGACTGGCAGACAAGTGCGGTGGAGCCGGCTGTGGGCTGGACCTTTGTCCCGGTACAGAAAAGATTGATGTGGGGATTGCAGATACCCATGGTATTGGGGCCGAGCACGAGTATCCCTGCCGCATGGGCTTCCTTCACCAGTTCTTCTTCAAGCCTCGCCCCTTCTGCCCCGATCTCCCGGAACCCGGACGTGATCACGAGCATTCCCTTGATGCCTTTTTGCTCAAGTTCCGGCACAATGCCGGCCACCCGTTGTGCCGGCACCGTGACCACGGCCAGGTCCACCGGCCCTTCAATATCGATAACGGATCGGTATGCCTGTCGCCCGGCGATGGTTCCGCCCTTGGGATTCACAAGATAAATTTTCCCTTGGTATCCCCCGCCGATGGTGTTGGTCACCATGAAATGCCCCCATTTTCCCAGCGTGGAAGATGCCCCCACAAAAGCGATGGATTCGGGATAGAAACACGACCGCAGAATCCGCATGTCCACCGAGGGGGCCCGAAAGGGCGAATCCATCTTCTCGCCCGTAACCATCAGGGCGTCCACCACGGTGACGGTACCGTCCGGGCCTAGGATAAAGGGATTAATGTCGATCTCTTTGATGGCCGGATATTGGAGAGCCAGATCGGACAAGGCGAGAAGGATCTTTTTGACCGCCTCGGTGTCCGCCGCCTTCTCTCCCCTGAAATCCCTGAAAAGGGCTTTTGAGGAAAGCTCGTCCATCATGGAGACTGCATCAGGTTCTTTGAGCGGCGCCACCCGGAACGATACATCGTTCAGGGCTTCGGTGAAAATCCCGCCGAGTCCCAGCATGACCACGGGGCCGAACTGCGGGTCTGTGGAGAGTCCGGCAACGAATTCCCGGCGCCCTTCTACCATCGGCTGCACCAGAAACATTTCCACATTCTCCCCGCAGTTTTCCACAATATCGCAAGCCGCCTGCCTCACCGCTTTTTCATCCGTAAGCCCGATTTTTACCAATCCCTTCTCGGTCTTGTGCGAGGCTGACTCCGTAATGGCTTTGAGCACCACCGGAAAACCGATACCGGCCGCCTTGTTCCCAGCCTCATCCGGGTCTTTTGCCGTCTCTTCCGCCACCACGTTCACTCCGTACTGCTGCAGTATCTGTTTCGCCTCGTGTTCCAGAATCCGGTTCCCGCCGGATTGTGTACTTTTCCGGATCGCCTGCCGGATCAATTCGTCCCTGTTCATGGCATCACTCCCTTGAAAACCGTTTTACATATATTGTCGCAGATAAGGTCCGCATCGATGGTTCTTTCAAATATAATGTCCCCCAGGCATGAGTGCTCGATTGCCCCCAGTATTGTCTTTGTCAGGACCTCCGGTTTGATGTCCCTCCTTATCTCTCCCTTTTCCATGCCGTCTTCTATGATTTGTACAATGGTTCGATAGTACTTTTTTACAAGCTCATACGCCCGGCTTTTGTAATAATCCGGGGAACTTCTCACCTCCAGAAGCAGAATCCGCGCGAAAACCCGGTTGGCCGACCAGGATTCGATATTGGCCCGGATCACGACCTCGAGCTTTTCTATGCTTGTCTCCCGTTGGGCCACCTCTTTTTTGATATACTCCCGGAACGCTTCAAAATACTCTTCAAGCACCGTGTACAGAAGATCCCGTTTGTCCTTGAAATATTTATAGATAAGCCCTTCGGTCACCCCGGCCTGAAACGCGATTTCAGCGGTGGTGATGGAATGGAAATCCTTCTGTTTGATCAGGGCGGACAGCGCCTTCATGATTTTGGTGCGTCCGGGCGGACCGTTTTTTTTCTCTTTCATTTGCCTTTCCCTGCCGGTATAATGTTTGATTCATCCGGGTGTTCAACCCGAATACATAAGTAAGTAAAACTTACTCACTTTTTTTCCATCTGTCAACGACCAATTTTTTTCCCGGCATCAGCCGAACCGTTTCAGCCTTCGGCCTTCCAAACTCTTCAGAATTTTTCCAAGGATACTGATGTCCTGTCCTCTTCCACGAGAATCAGGCCGGGGGTTGTTGGACCCCGGCCCTTCAAGCGGCTCCCCTTCCCTGTACGCCGAACCTGCGGGGGAATTTGCCCTCATTACGGGCGAAACCGCAAAAACTGCGGTCCGGTCGGTCCTCAAACAGTTTGCGGTTTTGCCGCCCTCCATGAGGGCAAATTGTACCCCCTCCGGTTCTCAATGTACAGGGAAGGGGATCCGCTTTCGGGCCTGCTTGCAAAGTATTGCCAACGAACCGCTTGACGAAAATCTAAAATTTCATATACCGGTCATTTACTGACAGACACAATGTAGCATAAAACCCCCGGTCAGAGGCAGCAGGCAATCCGGTGGTACCTGGAAGCGGTTTCAAATGTCGGTCGGTTACCGGGCACAGGATGTGACCGGTTCCGACATTTGCCTCGGAGCAGCCCAGGACGGGCTGCGAGAATGAGCGGAAGGTACCACCGGTTTGACTGATGCCGGGAAAATAGCACAGTCTTTCATAGTTTTATGTACCAGCAAACCGATTTCTCCAAAGGGATGAGACGGAGAATTCGTAGATATGAATTAAAAGCATATATAGAAGTGATTGAGAAAAGCGAACTTAAGGGTTGACTTTTTCACTGGGCCCTGTTTATACTGCGCCAAATATATCACTGGGGGTGCCGATTTCGGCTGAGATGAGACACGGTCTCGATCCCTTTGAACCTGATACGGGTAATACCGGCGGAGGGAAGTGGACATCCAAATGCAATTCTGTTTAAAAATCCCGTACACAATCCGTTTCCGTTTCCACCGGTATTCTTTCTTCAAAGAACACTCAAGGGTGTTTTGATTCTTCGGGCTGAGCGGCCCGGCCTTTCAAACATGCACCCTGCAGGAGGAATGAATGCGTTTAATTGTCAACGGAGAACACTGTCAAACCGAGTGTTCCACACTTGAACAACTGATAGCTCAACAGGAACTGAACCCCGACTCGGTTGTGGCTGAAGTGAACCGGGAAATCGTGAAAAAACAAAACCGTGCCGCCTTCCGGCTGAAAAACGAAGACCGCGTCGAACTGGTGCGCTTCGTTGGGGGTGGATAAATGGCGGATACACTGAAGATCGGACAGATGGAATTTGCAAGCCGCCTGTTTACTGGAACAGGGAAATTTTCAACCCCCTCCCACATCCCCAAAGTCCTTGAAAAAAGCGGCTCCGAAATGATCACCGTGGCGCTGAGACGGGTGGACCGGCAGGGAAAACAGAACAACATCCTCGACTATATCCCTGAAACCGTGACCCTTCTTCCCAACACCTCGGGCGCGAGAACCGCGGAAGAGGCGGTCCGGATCGCTGAAATCGCCCGTGCCGCCGGATGCGGCGACCTTGTCAAAATCGAGGTGATCCGGGATATGACCCACCTTCTGCCGGACAATGCCGAAACCGTGAAAGCCACCCGTATGCTCGCCGATCGCGGGTTTACACCGCTCCCGTACATGACGCCGGACCCGCCTGCGGCAAAAGCGCTTGAAAAGGCAGGTGCGGCAGCGGTGATGCCCTTAGGCTCCCCCATCGGCTCCAACCGCGGGCTTGAAAACAAGGAAATGATCGCCATCATCATCGAGGCAAGCCGCGTGCCGGTTGTGGTGGATGCCGGGATCGGCAGGCCCTCCCACGCAGCCGAAGCCATGGAGATGGGCGCGGATGCCGTGCTGGTAAACACGGCCATCGCCACAAGCGCAGACCCCGCCGGCATGGCAGAGGCGTTTTCCCTTGCGGTACGGGCCGGCAGAAAAGCGTTTCTGAACCGCATGCCGGAAGCCCTTGACAGCGCCAGCGCTTCCTCTCCCCTTACCGGATTCCTGGACGAGTGCCATGACGTTCTTTGATAGAGCAAAAGAATTTGAATCCTTCGATTTTGAAGGATATTTCAACAGGATCACGGACAATGACGTACGCCTTGCCATTGAAAAGGACAGACCCGGGATATTCGATTTTCTGACCCTGATTTCCCCGAGGGCGGAAAATCATATCGAAGAAATGGCCCAAAAGGCAAGGGAGATGACCCTCCGGCATTTCGGCAGAATCATCCAGCTTTTTGCGCCGCTGTATATCTCCGATTTTTGCACCAACCGCTGCACGTACTGCGGGTTCAACACCCGCAACCGGTTGGAGCGTAAAAAGCTTTCCGCACGGGAGATCGATACACAGGCCCGGATCATCAAAAAATCCGGGATCCGTCATATCCTGGTGCTCACCGGAGAAGACCCGGTCAACAGCCCTGTCTCCTATCTGGAAGAAGCAGTGGGAATCCTTTCAAAGCATTTCGCCTCCACAGGCCTTGAGGTCTATCCTGTGGATGAACAGGACTACCGGCGCCTGGTTCAGGCAGGGGCGGACTCGTTGACCGTGTACCAGGAAGTATATGACCGCCGGATTTATCAAAATGTGCACCCGGGCGGCAGAAAAGCCGACTTTCAATACCGGCTTTCCACCCCGGAGCGGGCCTGCAGGGCGGGCTTTCGATCCGTCAACATCGGCGCCCTTTTCGGTCTTGCACCGGTCCGCAAGGAGGCTTTTTTCACGGGCCTGCATGCCGGATATCTGCAAACCGAATACCCCTCCGTGGAGATCTCGGTCTCCCTTCCCAGGATGAGAAAGGCTGCCGGATGCGCGGCACCGGATCACCCGCTGGATGACAGAACTCTTGTCCAGTTCATGACCGCCCTGCGCCTGTTTCTGCCCAAAGCGGGAATCACGGTCTCCACAAGGGAACCCGCTTTTTTGAGGGACCGGCTGGTTCACCTGGGCGCCACCCGGTTGTCCGCGGGATCGAAAACCGAAGTGGGCGGGTATGCGGAACAGGACAAGAGCGAAACCCCCCAGTTTGAAATCACCGACAAAAGGAGCGTGGACGAAGTGGAAGAGATGATCCGGCAAAACGGGTACCAGCCTGTATTCAAGGACTGGGAGCCCCTGCAGGTGTCGCCGTGATCAGGATCGGCATTGCCGGTGTCGGCGGAATCGGGTCCAACGTGGCCGCACTCCTGGCCAGGGCCGGGGCGGAAAAGCTCAGGATCGTAGACTTTGACCGGGTGGAATTGTGCAACCTGAACCGGCAGTACTATTTCCCGGACCAGGTGGGCGGGCTCAAAACCCGGATGCTGAAAAGAAACCTGCTCCGTATCAACCCGGATCTTACAGTGGAATGTGTAGAGGAAAAAATCGACCGCTCCTGCGCCGTTTCCCGGTTCGATGACTGTGACTGCGTGGTGGAAGGCATGGACACCCTGTCGGACAAACAAATGTTCGTGGAAACCATGGCCGAATCCGGCCGGCATGTGGTGTCTGCCTCCGGCATCGCCGGGGAAAACCTGACCTGTATCCGTACAAGAAAAATCGGGAACTGCCATATCGTGGGGGATTTTGAGTCGGATGCGGCGGACTTCCCTATTTCCCCCCAAAAGGTACTGATGGTGTCCCTTTTGCTGGCCGACATCATCATCCGGACATACAACCCGGGTTCACCGGAGGAGACATGAAAGAAGACAGAATGATGGATGCCTGCATCAACCGGGCGTCGGAAGGGCTGCGGTTCCTCGAGGACACGGCCCGCCTGCGCCTTGACGACACCGATCTGACACTCCGGCTCCGCCGCTTGCGGCATGCGGTCCGGGACCTTTTCAGGGGACGGGAAACCCTGCTGGTGCGTCACCGGGATGCAGAACTCGATGTGGGCAGATCCGTATCCGAAAACAGCCTGGATGACAAAAGAAGTTCGATTGCAGATGCCTGTACCGCCAACTTCAAACGCATCCAGGAATCGTTGAGAACCTTGGAGGAAATCCTCAAGGTCAAGGGAGAATACCTGACAGCCAAGAACATGGAAAAACACCGGTTCTCCGTTTACACGCTGGAAAAACAAATGCTCGGGTTTTTCAGAAAGCAGCTTCCCCAAGGGATATACGGAATCCTCGGGGAAAAGTTTTCCCGCGGCCGGACCAATGCCGAAGTTGCACAGCGAATGGTGAACGCGGGTATCGATGTGATCCAGTACCGGGAAAAACTCGATTGGAAAACCAGGGAACAGATGTACGAAGAATGCCGGGAAATCCGTGCCGTCACCCGGGATGCCGGTGTCTGCTTTATCGTGAACGATTTTGTGGATATTGCACTGGCAGTGGGCGCCGACGGTGTTCATTCGGGCCAGGAGGACCTGCCCCTTCCCGTACTCAAGGAACTTGCACCGGACCTGATGGCGGGAATTTCCACACATTCTCCAGAGCAGGCCGAAAAAGCGGTCATGCAGGGGGCTGACTATATCGGTGTCGGGCCGATATTCGAAACCCGGACCAAAGAGGACGTATGCGACCCGGTGGGGCTTTCCTATCTGGAATATGCGGTGTTAAACATCGAGATTCCGTTTGTGGCCATCGGCGGCATCAAACTTCATAACCTGAAAGAAGTGGTCTGCCGGGGCGCCCGCTCCGTCTGCCTTGTCACACAAATCACGGCAGCGGACGACATAGAGGAAACCATCAGCCAAATCAAAACCATCTTTTACAAGAAACTAGAGACTTGAAACTGGAAACAAGAGACAAAAAGTCGAATCATTCAAGTTTCAAGCTCCGTTGTGATGCTATGCAGACCGTTGTTGCAAAAAAGAACAACATTTTTACCATGAAGGCCATGAAGGAACTGAAGCAAAATCTTCATGAACTTCATGCTCTTCATGGTGATCTTTCATCATTCGTTGTGTCCGTCAGGACATGACCGTTATAAGGAGAATACAGAATGCAGGAATATACCACCCAGATGGACGCGGCCTCAAAAGGAATCATCACCCCGCAGATGAAACAGGTTCTGGCGGACGAGCCCATATCCGAAACCGATCTTTTGGCTGGAATCGCAGAAGGGCGCATCGCCGTTCCGGCCAACCGCAACCACAAACGCCTTTCTGCAAAGGGGATCGGGGCCGGGCTGAAAACAAAAGTCAACGTGAATCTCGGGATTTCAGAGGACAAAGGTTCGTTTGATTCGGAAACGGAAAAAGTGCGCCTTGCCGAGCAGCACAAGGCCCACGCCCTCATGGACCTGAGCGTTTCCGGCGATACCCGGCGGTTCAGACAACATCTGGTCGAAACCTCCTCTCTTGTCATCGGGACCGTGCCGATCTACGACACCCTGACCCGCACCGGAAAAGCTGCCAAAGAGATCACAGTGGACGACTGGTTTGACACCGTTGAGATCCATGCGGCAGACGGGGTGGATTTCGTGACCATCCATGCCGGATTGACATCGGACTGCCTTCAAACCCTCAAGACGGACCTGCGCCTTGCCGGTATCGTGAGCAGGGGCGGGTCCATCCTGGCCGAATGGATGGTGAAAAACGGACGGGAAAACCCGTTTTTCGAACACTTTGACAGGCTCCTGGACATCTGTCTCGAATACGATGTCTGCATCAGCCTGGGGGACGGACTGCGGCCCGGGGCACTGAAGGATGCGTCAGACGCCGCACAGTTCCATGAGCTGATCATGCTGGGCCGGCTGACAAAGCGGGCATGGGAAAGAGGGGTCCAGGTGATCATCGAAGGACCGGGCCATATACCGTTACACGAAATCGAAATGAATATAAAGCTGCAGAAAAAACTCTGCCACAACGCCCCGTTTTACGTCCTGGGGCCGCTCGTGACCGACATCGCCCCCGGATACGACCACATCACCTCGGCCATCGGGGGTGCGGTTGCGGCCATGCACGGGGCCGATTTTCTCTGCTATGTCACCCCGGCCGAACACCTCCGGCTTCCGGAAGCCTCCGACGTCAAGGAAGGCATCATGGCATCCCGGATCGCCGCCCATGCAGCGGACATTGCCAAAGGACTTCCGGGTGCCGACCGGATCGATCATGAAATGGGGCGATACAGAAAGGAACTGGACTGGGAAAACCAGTTCCGGTGCGCCATGGACCCGGAAAAAGCACGTTCCTTCCGGGAGGCGTCCATGCCGGGAACAGAAGATGTATGCACCATGTGCGGGGAGTTCTGCGCCGTCAAGAGATCATCCGGCCTTTTCGACACACCGACCGAGGCTTCCTGACTCCGGCCCTTCAAGCGGACCGCCTTCCCTGTACTGCGAACCTGCGGGGGAATTTGCCCTCATTACGGGCGAAACCGCAAAAACTGCGGTCCGGTCGGTCCTCAAACAGTTTGCGGTTTTGCCGCCCTCCATGAGGGCAAATTGTACCCCCTCCGGTTCTCAATGTACAGGCAAGGTATTCCGCTTTCGGGCCTGCTTGCAAAATATTACCAACGATCCGCCTGAGGGTATTACAAAATCTTCATGAACTTCGGGCTCTCCATGGTGATCTTTCATCATTCATTTTGTCAGTCAGGACATGACCGCTATATGAAACTTTTATACTAACACCAACCTCTTCACGGACGGAATAATTGGCAAGAAGGTGCTTCAAGCGGGTTTGCTCCCATGTACATGGAGGACCGTAGGGGGCAAAATTTCGCCTTGTGCCGGGTGTGAAGAACCGCAGGCTGTTTGAGGACCCACTGGACCGCAGTTCCTGCGGTTTAACCCGGCATAAGGCGAAATTCCCCCGCAGGTCCGGGTACAGGGGAGCAAACCCGCTTGAAGCATCGGGGCTCAACAACCCCCGGTCTGATTCTCATGGAAGAGGACACGAACTCAGTGCCCTCAAAAAATTCTGAAAAGTTTAGAAGGCTGAAACGGTTGGGCTGATGCCGGGAACATGGCACGGACTTTCACATAAACAGCCATGATGCACGGCCTCAGAACAAATCATGAAGCTTGAATGAAGCAACGCCCTGTTCCTTGTCTCTTGTTTCAAGTCTCCAGTTTCCTGTAAAAAATGTTTCTTTCGAATTTGCCACAGCGTCCTTGAAAATTTGTGCCTTTCCCATTAGAATTGCAGAGAGGATTTTGGTCCGTATACAAAAAAAGGAGAGACCCATGTGCGAATCCAGCGTATATATAAAACAAAATGACAAAGAAGAGCTTGTCATGGAGAATGTCGCCTCGATCACACCGGTGGAGGAAGACCGCTTTCTTTTAAAAGGCCTTCTGGGAGAGCAGAAGGAAGTTTCGGGCCGCATTGCCGATATTAACCTGATGGCCCACAAAATCATTCTGATTGCATAAATTTTCCAACGGAGGTTGTTGTTGACCGAACTTAAAACCACAATGGATATTTTCAAGCTCCTTGACAAATCCAACTGTCAGAAGTGCGGGGAGAAAACCTGTCTTGCTTTTGCAGCGGCGGTGTTCCAGAACCGGAAAAACCTTTCCGAATGCCCGAGACTTAACGGGGAAACCATTTCAAAGGTCACTTTCCAAACGGAAAACCGGAACGTTGTCGACCGGAACCGGGAAGAGATTTTCAACAAACTCAAAAAAGAGATACAAGAGGCGGACCTTGAAGAACGGGCCCGGATAACCGGCGCCCGGTATAAAAACGGGAAACTGACCCTCAAGATCCTTGGCAAGGATTTCAGTGTGGACGATCAGGGAGACATCTTCACACAGATCCATGTGAACCTTTGGGTAGCGATCCCGTTTTTCCAGTATATTCTCAGGGGGCGGGGCGTCGAGCCTGCCGGGGAATGGATTTCCTTCAGGGAACTTTCCGAGGGGATGCAGCGGTACAATTTTTTCCAGAAGCAGTGTGAAGAACCCCTCAAACGAGTGGCGGACGTATATCCGGACCTTTTTGACGACATGATTCATGTGCTCGGCGGAAAGGCGGTAAAAGAGCAATTCCGGTCGGATATTTCCGTGGTGCTTCACCCGCTGCCGAAACTGCCGATCATGGTCTGCTACTGGAAACCCGAACAGGAACTGGAATCCAGCATCGGTATATACTTTGACCGAACAGCCAACCGGAATCTTGATACCGGCTCCATTTTCTCTCTTTCTTCCGGCCTGGCCCAGATGTTCAAAAAATTCGCCGGCCGGCACGGCCATACCAACGGGTTCTGATGGATTCAGAGAGCTGTTCGATAGAGGTCAAACCCGCAGGTTCCCTTAAAACCCTACTTCGCTGGTTTATTCTGGATGCCGTATACCTGACCGGCGTGTATTTTTTTTTCGATCACGCCTTTCCGTACGGTTTCAAATTCCTCGGCGCTCATCTGGCCGCCATCTGTATAGGAACCCTGGTCATGTACACGGGCCTGGGAGCGGGAGTACTCTGGATCCCCATCCTGACATTTTTCAATCTCCCCCCGGCTGAAGCCGTGACCATCTCCGTCTTTACCCAGATCGCCGGGAAAGGGATGGGATCCTTTATTTACCTCAGGGCCGGGACAGTGGATCTCAAGGTGGCCCGGACCTTTCTGCCGTACACCCTTGCCGGTGTAATGGCCGGCTATTTTGCCGGATTCGGCCTCTCCCTGAAATACGAGGCCATGCTCTTGTATGTATTTGTGGCGGTTGCCCTGTACCTGCTGATCGTAATGATCAAGTCCCTTTTTGATGAAAAAGAGAATTCCGGCAAACAGTTCAACCAGGAAGCCATGAAAAAAAGCGGGTTTGTTGTGACATTCTCCTCATTTTTCACGGGGCTTTTGAGTATCGGCAACAGCGACTGGCTGATTCCCCACATGGAACGGAATCTCAGGATGCCCACCCACAGGGCCGTGGCCACCGGGCTTTTTGTGATGTTCGCGGCGGCCGTTTTTTACCTTTTGCTCACCATGATCACCGTGGCCGTCGGAATCCGGGCGTTCCCGGCCCACACGCCGCTTCTTCTGGCCACATGCGCCGGGGTGGCGATAGGCGGGCGGATCGGTCCCTGTTTTTTAAACTTCAAATGGCTGGAAAAGCGGCAGAAACACGCCTTCATCATCATGCTGCTGGTCTCCATCATCCACCTTTTGTGCTGATGGTGGATCACACCTTGAAATCCACCGTCTGAACGGCCACGGGGTCCGTATACGTGATCACGGTATCATAATCTTTCAGATCGATGTACGCGGTGGCGGTGTACTTTCTCTTGGTCCACTCGAGAATCAGCTGATCGTCCTCCGATTCAAGGATCTTGAAATCCCCGTTAAAGGCGGGATAGGAATTCCTGAACTCCATGAGCTTCAAAAGGCGTTTGACCACCGGCTTTTCAATATCCTCCCGGATCTCTTCCAGGGTATAGTTATGGCGGTTGATGTTCCTGCCTAACCGGGTTTTTTCCACAAGCTCGATATCGTTCTCCCCGGCCAGAAGCCCCACATAATACACCTGGGGAATGCCGGGACTGAAAAACTGGATGGTCCGGGCGGTAATGTAGGCGTCATCATCGCAGCCAAGGGCCGAATAGTAGGTGCAGTTCACCTGGTATACATCAAGGTTCTGGTACTCCGGGCCTGAATAAATCTGTTTAACGTTGGAGCCTTTTTCATGCAGAAGCTCCAGGGTTTCATCGATTTCCTCGTCACTTAAAAGCCCCAGCGCATCCACCACCCCGATGCCGTCATGGGTGTCCAGCGTGGTAACCTGCCGGTCGGGATAGGAGACCAAGAGATTTTTCAAGGGGGTGGCGGTATGTTTGTACAAGGCGTGAAGCACCAGCATGGGCAGCCCGAAATTGTAGCTCCAGTACCCGTGGTCCACCAGCTTGCGGTTGTACGAATGGTGCTCATGAACTTCCGGCAGGATCTCTGTCTCAAAGGCGGATGTATAATCCTTGAACCACTCCAGGATTTCCCATATCTTGGGCTCCAGGAAAAAGCAGTTCGTCCCCAGTTCCAGGGTGGTATAGGCCACCGCATCCAGTCGGATCATCTTGGGTTCGTTACGGACCAGTTTAATCAGAAAATTGCGCATCACTTCCCGGGTTTTG